>JAUVPO010000004.1 GCA_030598625.1 Deferribacteres bacterium
ATATTGCGCTGCGATAAGCGAATATCAAAAAAAGCAGTATAATCACCTGGTGAATGCAGAGAATGTTGTTTACCACGGGATTGACGTTGAAGAATTCCCTGTGAAAGATGAGCCGGATAAAGGAAGCTATTTATTCACTATCGGCAGGGTAACCCGTGACAAGGGACAGGACAAGGCCATAGAAATTGCGAAAAAAACAGGTTCCAAGCTTATCATTGCCGGTTGTGTCCAGAACAAACCCGCGGACAGGGAGTTTTTTGCAGGCCTGAAGAATTTCATAGACCTGTCTGTTGAAGTCGGTAAAAATCCGGTTGATAATGACTATTATGACAGGGTAATAAAGCCGTTACTGGACTGCGACAAACAGATTATCTACATAGGAGAGATCAGCAGCGAGCATAAAAAGCAATGGTACCGGCATGCCCGGGCCACCTTGTTCCCTATACAATGGGGTGAGCCATTCGGGCTTGTCCTTGTCGAGTCGATGGCATGCGGTACGCCGGTCATCGCATTTAATAAAGGCGCTGTTCCAGAAATAGTGGTGGACGGGAAAACCGGGTTTGTGGTAGATTCCATGAATGCCATGATCGAAGCAGTTGACCGAATAGATAGTATTGATTCACGTGAATGCCGGGAACATGTGCAGAATCATTTCTCCATAACAAGTATGGCCTTTAACTATTCAAAATTATATCATCAGATAATCAGTAGCCATAAAACATCAGACACCCGCAGCGGGTTCTCAACCGTCCATCCTTCGAAACCTGCACCCCATGGGATAAGAGCCGCATAGGAAACCATGCCCAAAGACATTCCGGTAAGCAACGGCAATCTTCTTTTTAATTTTGACTCGGATTATCAGATCAGGGATGTGTATTTCCCCTTTATAGGACAGGAGAACCATTCAAAAGGAGACCCTTTCCGGTTCGGAGTGTGTGTGGATGGATGCTGCTCCTGGATGGGTCCGGAATGGGAAAAGGACCTGAGGTATCATAATGACAGCCTCGTTACTGATGTTTTTCTGAAAAACAAATCCCTGGGTCTGGAACTGCGCTGCCATGACGTGGTTGATGTGGACTTGAACGTATATATTAAGAAGATCGAGGTGTTAAATCTGAAGGGGAAGGAGCGTAAGGTAAGGCTCTTTTTCTGTCACGACTTTCATCTTTATGGCAATGATATTGGAGACACGGCCTATTTTGATCCACGGACCATCTCCATCATCCACTACAAGGCCAATCGTTACTTTCTCATTAATTGCTGCGAGTCCGGAAAGTATGGTGTAAATCACTATGCCTGTGGCGTCAAGGGGGTGTCGGAGAAGAATGGAATATGGAAAGATGAGAATGGAGAACTCAGCGGGAAACAGATCTCATGGGGCTCCGCAGACTCTGCTATTGGAATATGGATGAAAGTGCCTTCCAGGGGGAAAGCTGCAGCTTATTACTGGATCGCAGCAGGCATGCATTACAATGAGGTGGCCCAACTTAACCGGGATGTGATAGAGAAGACGCCGGATGAGTTGATCAAGCGCACATCGGATTACTGGGGGGCTTGGGTTACGAAAGAATCCAGATACTTTGGAGACCTGCCGAAATCGGTCACTGACATTTTCAACCGCAGCCTCCTGGTACTAAGAACCCAGATAGACAACAGGGGAGCGATCATTGCAGCGAACGATTCGGATATAGTCCGTTTTGGAAAAGATACGTATTCTTACATGTGGGGACGCGACGGGGCTTTTGTGGCCGCTGCACTGGCAAAGGCCGGTTACACGCATGTGTGTATGAAATTTTTTGACTTTTGCGCACGGGTTCTGTCGGAGGACGGGTATCTTTACCAGCATTACAATCCTGACGGATCACTGGCCAGCAACTGGCACCCCTGGTTAGTGGATGGAAAGGCAGTGCTCCCTATACAGGAGGACTCGACCGCCTTGATCCTATGGGCGCTCTGGATACAATATGAGAGTTCTAAAGACATAGAATTTATCAGACCTTTCTATGATAAGCTTATTAAAAAGTCTGCCGACTTTATGGTAGCTAACCGCGATCCTGAGACTAAACTGCCCGTACCCTGCTATGATCTCTGGGAAGAGCGTTTCGGGGTGCACACTTATACTGTGGCATCAGTGATTGCCGGTCTCAGGGCAGCAGGGAATTTCACAAGGCTCTTTCAGGATGCCTCATTGGCAGAGAAATATGACAAAACTGCCGAAGAAATAAAAAAGGGGCTTACTAAACATCTCTACCACAAGGGACTGAAGAGGTACGCCCGCTCCGGTTACAGAAAAGGTAAAGGCTATGAACTCGATGAAGTGATCGATGTCAGTTTATCTGCACTTGTTATTCTTGGAGTATTGCCTCCCAAAGATCCGCGGATGGTCGAAACAATGGAGGCAATAAGTGAGCAATTGTGGCTCAATCCCCCTGTTGAAGGCTGTGCCAGATATCAGAATGATGTTTATCAACGGCCGGACGACAGCCCGGCGGATATTCCCGGCAATCCATGGTTTATCTCAACGCTCTGGCTGGCAGAGTATTATATGGCCCGGGCAGAAAGTCTTCAGGAACTTCGAGAGGCCATTCCTTACCTTCAATGGTGTGCGAAGAATGCGCTTCCTTCCGGAGTGCTTGCAGAGCAGGTGCACCCCGTAAACGGTTCGCCTCTTTCTGTTTCACCGCTTACCTGGAGCCATTCCTCTTTTGTGTGGGCGGTTCTGCAGTACGTCGATAAATTCAATGCATTAAAAAAATAATAGTTTTAGTACAGGTCTTTCCTGATATCAGTCAGTGGTGTAAATTATGCTGTAGGGGATCGGGTATACGTCAGGTGAGTTGATGGAGACAAGCATCTGATTGATAACGTTCAACCATTGATAGTCAGGCTGCAATTCGCGAATTTTGCCGAATTCCGGCGGCTTTGAATATATGGAATGGTTGTAAACCACCTGTAAGACGCCTATCCCGTAATCTCCCCTGATATCAACCAGAAAATGCTCCCGGAACCTTTCAAAACTTAATCGATGTTCCCTGACTATTTGCAGGATATCGGACATCGGCACTTTCACGAGCACATATTTGCTTACGCCCCTCTCACTGATCCGGGTAAGGGTCCGCGCCTCGGCGCTGGCCACATAAATGGTGGAGATGAAGTCCATCCTTTTCAGGAACTGAGCGGCGACAACCGCGGCGGTGCGCCGCCCTCCGATAACATGATGAAACCCATAGTTTTCAAAAAGCTTGTGATGCAGGCTTTGAGCGTATTTTTCGCCCCTTTCGTAAAGGTCTTTTGAAACGTAACGCAGCTGCTGGGCCATATTCTCGGTCGCATTATCAATAGGCCAGTCGATCCTGACATGAAAATGGGTCATCACGTAACGGTTCTGCCTCTTGATCGACGGGTCCTGCTGGACAAGGATCGCATAGTCCACCGGAGTCAAATCCAGAAGGAAGTTGCAGAAATCCGGGTTATCAAAATGGCGCAGATTTTTTGCGTAGCTTTTATGCAACCGGACATTGACAAGTTGTTCGTTAATCGAATCCTTGGTCACTTTATTGCTGTCGAAGAAACGGATATATTTTTTAAAGCGACTCGGTATATTTCCTTCACAGAATATTACGAGGAAGTGGTTCTGTTTAATGTATTCCTGGTCAATTGCCTTGGCCTTGGGTTTTAATTCCCGTTTCGGCACAAAGGGATATGGCTCTGCCGCTTCCCTGAAGTTTTTGTATGACTCAACAAGCGCATGCCTGATAAGATATCCGTCCATCTGGTCGCGCAGTATTTCGTAAACAGAACGTCTGAGGCGGTGCTTCAAGCTTAACTGATAACGATAAGGCCAAGTAGGCATGTCATTCTCCGTAAATCTTGCCGTCGTAAGCAATCAACATGTCGGTAACCATGATAAGAAATTGTTTTTTTAGCTATTTAATTTAACAGAAAAGCCGCTGAAGCTGCAATATTTCTTTTGGAAAGAAGTGGAAGGTGCTCTGTTTAAAGACTATCACCAAACGATACTGAATCGCAGCAGGAAGCGTAGTTCTCCAGATCCTGGATCTTGATTTTTTGCTGCACAAGCATTGCCTTTACGATATCGCCGAAGGTTACGACCCCCTTCAGCTTTTTGTTTTCAAAGACAGGCATGTGGCGGCAGTGAGCGGCCGTCATTACACCCATACACTCTTCGACGGACTTGTCCGGAGTAACGCAATATATGTCCTTTGTCATTAATTCTTCAACCGTGATCTCTCTGGCGGATAATTCTTTTAAAATAATACTCCGGGCAAAATCTCTCTCGGAGACTATGCCGATGACCTGCTCTTCGTCGATGACTAATAATACCCCGATATTCATCTCCGACATGATTTCCATTGCCTTGTAAGCCGTATCTTTTGGACAGACCGACCAGATAACGGAACTTTTTGATTGCAATATATCTCTGATTTTCAACATCTCGCGAATCACCCCATCTTATTGTCCATCCGTTACAAAGCCGCTTTATACAGCATGCTGCAGGGATATGGAAGGATAATTAATAACGCCCTTATTTATATATTATACAACTTGGGAAGAATTTATGGGGAAAAGAGAAAGGGTTTGATATTGTAAATGAGAAGATAAGGTTTTAGCTTTAATTTTCAGCTAAACTGTCTGAACATAACAGGTTAGACAAAATATTCAGCGCTTTCTCCATCTCATTTTCAATCCGTTGATAAAGAATATGGAGATCGCTTAAATTATTATTTCTTGCAGACAGTTCTATCTCATATGCATTATTTCTCAATAGGATTGCCCCTGCAGTGGAAGCAGCGCTTTTTAGTGTATGTGCCTGGCGTTCCACCATGGCAATATCGTTATTGTCTATGGCTTTTTTTAGAATTTCCATCTGCCGGGGAGCATCATCAATGAATAACTTCCAGAGTTCCCTGAGAAGCTCTTCATCGCCATCCAGCCGTTCAAGCGCTTCCGCCCTGTCTACTATGTCTCCATTTTCCGGGGGCTTAAACGATTCAGTCGCGGAAGAGCAAATCCTGTATTGTATAAGTTCTTTGATCTTTCCGGTCAGTTCCTGTTTTTTGAAAGGTTTTGAAATGAAGCCGTTCATTCCAGCCTTCAGGCATCTATCTTTATCCTTTTTGAAGGCGTGGGCGGTCAGGGCAATAATGGGAATATCGGGATCGAATGAGCCGTCTTTTGATCTTCTGATTATCCGCGTTGTTTCTATTCCGTCCATCCGGGGCATCTGCACATCCATTAGCACAAGTTCAAAGCTCTCTCTCTTCAGGGCTTCAAGGGCTTCCTCACCGGTGCATGCTATTTTTACGGAAAACCCCTCTTTCTTTAACATACTGACAGTTACCTTCCGGTTCAAGACATTGTCCTCAACCAGAAGGATATGAACACCTTTTTTATCTTCATGCCTTATACAGGGTCTTATCAGACGGGCTTCTCCCGTCCCATTTTCAAATTCCATATCCTGTGAAGCTGTCTCCTGTTTTGCTGATTCACCGGTGATCCCGAATCCGGCCGTAAAATGGAATGTGCTTCCCTTGCCCGCCTCACTTTCGACCCATATTTTCCCGCCCATCATATTTACGATCTGTCTGGAGATTGCAAGCCCGAGCCCGGAGCCGCCGTATTCCCTTGTACTTGAACCGTCTGCCTGGGTAAAGCCTTTAAATATGCTCCCGGTTTTGTCGGGGGAGATACCCGTGCCGGTGTCGGAAACGGAAAAGTGAAGGGGGACCACATGAATATCCTCATTCGTGTCAGGATTTTTATCTTTGCTGCCGGATGTCTCAAGTTCAACGTTTATCTCAATCTTTCCTCTTGCGGTAAACTTGACGGCATTTCCCACCAGATTAACAATCACCTGTCTCAGCCTGTGCGGGTCGCCTTTGAGATTTACCGGGACATCAGGGGCCAAGGAGTAATGCAGCGCGAGATTTTTTTTGGATGTCTGAATGATAAAGGTCTTGATTATGCTTTCCACTGTGGCTCCAGGATCAAAGTCGATATTTTCCAGTTCCATTTTTCCTGCTTCGATTTTTGAAAAATCCAGGATATCGTTTAACAGTCCGAGGAGGGAATCGGCAGACTGCCTGACTATTTCAAGATTTCCCCTTTGTTCCCCGGAAAGGTCGGTTTCCAGTGTCAACTCGGTCATTCCGATAATCCCGTTCATCGGAGTGCGTATCTCGTGGCTCATGTTGGCAAGGAATTCACTCTTGGCACGGTTTGCGGTCTCGGCAGCTTCTATGGCCTTGTTTAATTTTTTTTCCGCGTTCTTACGGGCTGTAATATCTCTTACAACGTGGACCAGACCGATGATCCTCTTCTTATCGTCAAACCTGGGCAACGCCTTTATTTCAACAAATTTGTTTAAGTGCGGCTCATATATCTCGGTAATAGCCGGACGTCCTGTTTTTATCGTCTGGCAACTGGGACATTTTTTGGGAGAATGATCTATCCCATGGTATGACTTAAAACACTTTTGACTTAGAATCTCCGACGCTGAAAGTCCCAGCACCCTTTCAGCGGCTTTATTGGAGCGGATGATATTAAAATCATTGTCATGAATGGTTATCATATCATTGATTGTGTCAAAGGTCTCTTCCCAATCGTTCTTTGCCTGAAGGATCAAGTCCTGCATATTTTTCTTCTCGGTAATATCGATATCCGCGCCCCTGTATCCGCACAGGTCCCCTTTTTCGTCAAGCAGCGGGCCCCCACTGGTACTGAGCCAGACGGTTTTGCCGTTCTTGTGAATATTCCTGTTCAGGAATTCGTAGAGCGGTTGTTTCTCCGCAAATACGGCAAATGCCGCCTTTTTTAATTCTTCCCTGTTATCCGGATGAAAAAGATCATAAAAGTGTTTATCAAGTATTTCTTCCGGCGTATACCCGAGAATCTTCCTGACAATAGGGCTCGAATAAGTGTATCTGCCTTCCAGATCGACTTCCCATATCCACTCCTGGGCATTTTTCGCAATCTGTTTAAATCGGCCTTCCGATTTTTTCAGCGCTTCATCTGCTTTCATGCGTTCCGTAATGTCTTCTCCAGAACCGAGGATTCCGGTGATTTTGCCTGTTCTGTCAGAGATAACTCTCAAATCCCAGGCAATATTTCGCTCGCTGCCGTCTTTTGTCAATACCCGGCCTTCATAATATTCAACTGTCATGCTTTCCCCGTTAATCATCCGTTCAAATCGGGTCTTTTCTTTTTTTCTTGATCCTGCCGGTACGCAGGTCTCGAACCATGAGAGGTGCAGGAGATCTTCTTCCTCATGTCCCGTAACATTACAGCCTTTATTATTGATAAGCGTAATATTCCCCTGGACATCGAGGGCCATGATAATAGCTCCGGCAATATCAAGGTAGTTCTGCGCCCTGTCTCTTTCAGCGCGCAATGTTTCCGTTTGCTGCGCTATTGAGTAATGGGATAATTCTATCTCTTTTGTCAGTTTCTGGAAACGGTTATCAAGGATGAAAATATCGTCACCCGTTTTTCCATCCTCCTGCTTAATACCCAGACTGTCCCTTGAAAAATCCCTCACCCTACAGGTTAACTGTTGAATATTTCGTGTAATCCAGTACATGATTGACGCGAAAGCCGCGATAAATGCAAAAGCTAAAACTGCGCGCTCCTTTCGTGCCCTTAAGATGATCGGTTTACTCAAGGTTTCGATTTCCGCCAATGAAACAAAAGAGACAAAGTTAAGCTGCAATTCAGAGGCCCCGTAATCAAAAAATTCCTTTCCTGCCAAAAGATAACTGTTTTTTAAGGATTCAAGCGCGGTTCCGGCAGGTATCTTTTCCAAATTGTTACTTGTCAGAATACGGGGACGTACTCCTGAAGTTAACAATGCCACCAGGACTTCATGATCTGAATACATTACGGAAGCATTCAGAAATTCGTTGTCGATTGGAGATGCAAGCATTAATGTAGCCCGCCTCTCTCCCCGGGAATCGAAGAAGGATTCAGATGATATCAAATAAGGGACATTTTCCAGGGTCATCATAAATTCTTGATCATGGCTTTTTTGAATCAGAAGAGGCGTTGGCGCAAGTAAAGCTGAAGGCGCTGCACCTTGACGGGACTGATAGACCTCTCTGGTTTTCCCCCGTGAGTCCAGCAACAATGCATAATGCGGCTGAGAAAATATCCTCAGGATAAAACGATCGGGAAACCATGCGGGAGGTTGATTATGGTTTATGATCCGGGAAGGGTCATCAGCAGACCAATTATTACGTTCAATATGATCGCTGAAATTTTTTTGTGCAATAAACAGCCTTGCGGAATCATGAAATGATTTTACATGGCGGTCAAAGCTTAGACGGTCTTCCATCGCCTGTTCCTGGAGTTTTTCCGTTAGTTGGGCATAAAAAAAACTTTTGAGTTGATGGGTCTGGGCCTGGTCCAGTACAATCCAGACGATAAGCCCCATCGCAACCGTCAGTATCAGCATTTTCAGCGTCAGGGGAATACCCCTGTGCACTTGCTTAAATACGTTTTTCAGTTTATTGTTTCCCGGTACTGGATTCATCTGTCTTGTATTGGGTTGCTTTGGCGCTCTATCGGTTTGGCGACATGGAAAGCCGCGCGGTTTTGGATCTTGGGTTTCACCCGGCTACCGGCTAAAAACAGGCCTTAATAACCTCTGCCGCAATTTTACCGAGCGGTAAGACCCTGTCCACGCACTCTCTTTTGATCGCTTCTTTCGGCATTCCAAAGACAATCGAAGTGGCTTCATCCTGGGCAATGTTGAATGCGCCGGCACCTTTCATCTCATGCATTCCCCTTGCACCGTCATCACCCATTCCCGTCATAATTACACCTACGGCGTTTTTGCCTGCATAGCGGGATGCCGAGCGGAACAATACGTCAACGGACGGGCGGTGACGGCAGACTAACGGGCCGTCCTTCACCTCAACGTAGTACCTGGCGCCGCTTCTTCTAAGCAGGATATGGCGATTCCCCGGAGCAATCAGCGCCCGCCCCCGGATTACAGTATCGTTGTCCGCGGCTTCCTTGACCGATATCCGACATTTTTCATTAAGACGGTTAGCAAACGCAGCGGTGAAGTGTTCGGGCATATGCTGCACTATTACGATCCCCGGGGCGTCAAGCGGCATGGATTCAAGGAAGACCCTGAGGGCCTCTGTCCCGCCGGTTGAAGCTCCTGCGACAACAACCTTCTCGGTTGTTTTTATCATTGCCTTTCTTGCAGGCATGGAAATAACGGAATCCGCCGTAAGTTTCGGCTGTATTTTCCGGATAGCGGCAATCTTTTTTACCCGGGCCATTGAGGCGGCCTTGACTGCGTCGCATATGAGCACTTTAGATTCTTCTATAAATTGTTTGGTGCCTAAACGGGGCTTTTGAATGATCTCAACTGCACCGTATTCCAGCGCCTTAAGCACTGTTTCCGACCTTTCTTCGGCAAGACTTGAAACAATAACCACCGGAACAGGATGCTGGCTCATAAGCTTCTGGAGAAAGGTGATGCCGTCCATACGGGGCATTTCAACATCCAGGGTAATTACGTCAGGAACTTCATGACGGATTTTCTCGGCAGCTATATAAGGGTCTGCGGCAGAAGCCATGACCTCTATCCGTGAGTCGGAGGAGAGAGTTTCAGTGAGCGCCTGACGGACCACGGCTGAATCATCTACTATAAGCACCCTGACCTTCTTTTTCGTCATCTGCATAAAGTCTTTTTTATCAAGCTCGTGATCTATCATGTCTTATCATATCTGGTTTTTTTTATTTTTCTGACCAAAACAGCGCCTGACTCAGTGTAAAATATTAGTTTGCGACCGAAAGTGCCGCCGAGGTCACTGCTTATTACGGGGATCTTCTGTTCCTGTAGCATGTCTCTGGCCAATGCTATATTCCGCTGGCTGACATTCAGGATGCTGTTCATAGTCTGCAGAACTTCGGCGCCGCCGAAGACCTTTGCCTTTAGAGTCGACTTTTTGCATCCGAGTTCAAGCATCTTTTCGATCAGTTGCTTTATCGCGATATTGCCGTACTTGGGGGTCGGCAGCCCTTCACCGTTCCATAAATCCATCATATAATGATTTATTCCGCCTATTCTTAATATGGGGTCCCATAAACATACCGCTACACAGGAACCGAGAATTGTAGATACGGCATATTCTCCTTTTTGAGCGAAAAACGCCCCTGGATACAGAAAATACTCTTTTTTTTCTATCGATGTTTCCATACCGGACTTCTCCTCCGATCTCAGACTTCTGATTTCATATTTTTTACTTCCGCTTAAAACTCCTGTTCCTCCCCGACTTCGAAAAAGAATTCATTGCTTTCTCCTGAAAAGACGGGTACCTCCTTATCTGTTTTCGCCTTTGGTATTTTTACTGTAAACGTACTCCCTTCCCCTTTGACGCTTGATAAGGAAATCGTCCCGTTTAATAATTCAACCATGGACTTTACTACAGAGGCCCCGAGGCCGTGGCCTAAATGGCCCTTTGCCGCGCCTGATTCAAGCTGCTTGAACCTGTCAAATATTACTCCCTGGTCTGATTCATCTATCCCTATGCCGTGATCTATTACGGAAATATTCAGGTCCTCCCCGTCAATCGAGGCATTTATTTCCACAGGACCTCCCTCATGGCTGTATTCTATTGCATTGCTCAGGAGGTTGATTAGAATTATTTGCAGTTTATCAGGGTCCGTCATAAAATATGCCTCTTCTACCGACTTGTCGAGCGGATTATAAGTCACCTTTATTTTCTTCTCAGTTGTTTTATGTATGAATAGATCGATCATACCGTTGACAAGTATATCGACATCCACCATTGATATGATCGGTGCCGCTTCCCCTGCCTCAAGCTCTGCGGCGGCAAAGACATTCCTTAACTGGGAATCCAGATTGAATGCTTCCGTATGAATCGTTTTTGCCGCAGACGGGACCATTTCTTCGCTTATCTCTCCGTCCATTACCGCTTTTGACATGCACAGGATGGACGTCAGCGGGTTGACTATCTCGTTTCTTATGTTTGAAAGAAAATGGCTCTTCAATGCTTCCGACTCATGCAGTCTTTTGTTGACATCCATGAGCTTGTTATTCACCACCTTCAGGGTATTGAGCAGTTCGTCGTTTTCTTCAAACCTTTTTTTCAGTTCGTCTATCAGTTCACCATCATCCAGCCTTTTCATCTTTACCTCCCGGTACCAATTTAATTTTTTTGCTCGGATTCACAACGGCCTCCTGTAGATTGCCGGCGCAACTCTCACAAAAGGCACGTCGAGTCCGTTGAGTGTTTCGGAATGTCCTGTAAAGAGATAACCGCCGGGGATTATATGATTGTAAAACCGGTTTAATAACTTCTCCTGCATAGCCCTGTCAAAATAAATTGTTACGTTCCTGCAGAATATGATGTCCACCGGTTCGCGGAAGTTGAAATCTCCTTCTTTGAAATTCAGCCTGCGAAACTTCACGCATTCCCTTAGTGCTGGGACAATTCGCACAACCTTCCTGTTCCTGTCTTTACTTTTCAGGAGGTATTTTCTTCTAAGCTCCACCGGGATTGGCGGTATCTTATCCTCACTGTATATCCCGTCCTCAGCAATTTTCAGCACCTTTGTGGAAATATCCGTGGCAAGGATCACGTAGTGGAAACCCAGGGCGTTATATCTGCTGGAGAATTCCTGTAAAACCATAGCCAGTGTATAAGGCTCTTCACCGGTGGAACAGCCCGCGCTCCATATTAATAATTTTTTCCTTACACCGGAGCCTCGCAGGTTTATCAACTCCGGCAGCGCGGTGCTGAGAAGATAATCGAAATGCGCCGGCTCACGATAAAAATCGGTTTTATTGGTGGTAACTATATCAATCATGTGGATAAGCTCGTTCTCAATCCCATCCGGGCTGAACACATAATCATAGTACTCTTCAAATGAATTCAAGTGTAAAAATCGCAGCCGTTTCTGAAGTCTCGCCGCAAGCATGGTTTTCTTGGAAGGAGGCATTCTGATTCCAAGTTCCTTTTCGATAAACTCACCCAGGCGACAAAAAACCAGGTCTGACATTTCTGCTGTGTGCATGGTTCTATTTATTGTGTCGATCATATTCTCCACTTCCGTCCTCAGCCGGCCGTTTCACGGCCAAGACATCCCCCTTAAACCTTGATCTCAACTCCCCCCATGGATTCAACTATTTTCGGGATATCCAGGATCAGGGCCACAGTTCCGTCGCCGCGTATGGTCGCGCTTGATACCTTTTCCACATGTTTAAAAATCCCGCCCAGGGACTTAATGACCGCCTGTACTTCGCCATGCAGTTCATCCACGACCAGTCCTATCCTCCGTCCGGTTGCCTGCACTACTACGATGCTTTCATAATCTGTTTTTCCCCCGTTCTCTCTAAAGAGGGTCCTGAGCCGGACATATGGCAGCACTTCACCGCGCAAATTAAAATAGTTCCGTTTATCAGTCACCCGGCGGTCCGCCTCCGCGAGATCAACGCACTCGATAACCATGTCCAGGGGGATTATATAAAAAGACGCGCCGACACCGACCATAAAACCGTCAATAATTGCCAGTGTCAGTGGCAGCCGGATACTTACCGTGGTTCCACTGTCTTCATGGCTTTCCACATCCACTGTTCCCCTTAATGCCTCGATGTTGCGTTTTACCACATCCATGCCGACTCCGCGGCCGGAAACGTTGGTTATCTTTTCAGCCGTGGAAAACCCGGGCTCAAACATCAGGTTGTACATTTCCTTTTCCGAAAGGACCTGCCCGGGACGGACCATCCCCCTGTCCAGCGCCTTGTTTGTGATTTTATTGTGGTCCACCCCGCCCCCGTCATCGGAGACCTCGATGGCTATGCTGCCGGTATCGTTAAAGGCGTTCAGACGGATAACGCCTTTCCGGGGTTTGCCTTTTGTGATGCGCTCCTCAGGATATTCAATGCCGTGGTCGGCTGCATTACGCACTAAATGCATCAGGGGATCGTTGATCTTTTCAACCAGGTTTCTATCCAGTTCGGTCTCCCCTCCGCTGACTATCAATTCAATGTCCTTGTTTGAACTTCGGCTGATATCACGCACTACCCGTTGAAAACGGTTAAAAATATTGCCTACAGGCACCATGCGCACCTGCATTGCCCTCTCGCGGATGTCTTCAACCAGCCGTGTCAGGGCGGAGGTGGATTCATCCAACCCGCCGTCATGTATGCGCTGCGCATTCTGGTTTATGTTGGCATTTGCAATAACCAGTTCTCCCACCAGGTTTACCAGTTGATCAAGTTTAACCGTATCCACGCGGATTGTTTTTGATTCGCGGGAACTGGCTTCCTTCTGTTCCTTTTGTTTTTCCAGGGCCGCGTCTACAACAGGGGGATGCACCATGCCTTCGTCTACGAATATTTCTCCGATCTTACGTGTATGTTCTTCTGTCTGCCCATCGTCGAATGAGACTGTTTCGACATCCTGCATTTGCAATGCTTCGTCAAGCTCTGATGGCGTAAGGGCCCCGCCTTTGATGAGTATGTCACCGAGATGCAAAGGCGACTCAGGCAGGTTATTAATTAAATGAACATATCTTTCAATCCTGCTGCGAGGAGGCAGTATGCAGATCTTGCAGTCTTCACGCACGAATTCGAACACGTCCTCAATAGTTTGTTTATCAAAATCACTCTTGAAGTCTATCTCAAACCCGAGATAACAGCTTTCAGGGTCCATTTCTTCGGCAGACGGTATGGTATCTGTCAGAGTAGTTAAACTGATAATTTCACCCATTCGTGACAGATAATTGATGAAAGACACGGGATCCATGCCGTTTCGCATTACGTCCCGCCCGAACCTGAGAGATATATGCCAGTTTTTGTTCTTGACGGTTTTGCCGCTTGATGTGTTCAACTCAGAATCGAATTCCGGCTCCCGGGCGACCGGTTCTTTAGTCTGTGTCTTTATCCGCCGGTCGCTTACGGCATCCAGATAAACATGGAGCTGTTTCTGGAGATCATCTTCCGTTGACTTGAAATCCTCGCTCAGTGGTTCATCAGACGTTGCCATCTCCACCAGTTTTGCTATATGGTCATGACAGTTCAGGAGGAGCTCGATCAGGTCATTAGTGATTTTGATCTTCCCCTGGCGGACATTTTCAAGGATATTTTCTACTGCATGGGTAAACCTTTCGACATGCTCGACGCCAACTACACCGGCTGAGCCCTTGATTGTATGGGCTGTCCTGAATAACGCGTTTATGATATCTTTATCGTCAGGCGAGTTTTCAAGCTCCAGCAGGGCATTCTCCATTTCCTGGAGCAGTTCGGTGGATTCGGTTATAAAAGTCTGTATTACGGGATCAAGTGCCATTTCTCAGAGAACCTCCTCATCCATGCCATACAATTTCAAAACAGATAACGTTGCGGGGCTGTGTGCCGTGATGCGCATGGATTTGTCTGAAAGACCCGCTTCCCTTTTTATCAAAAACAGCAGTTGAAATCCCGCGGTATCCATTTCACTGACCTGTGACAGGTCTATATCGAGATTGGAACAGTCTGCAAGATTGTCGAGAAGGTCCTTTTTAAGCGCAGCCGCATAAAAAACGGTCATTTCTCCCTCGATCTGCAGCCTGGACAGCCCATCTGATTTTTCTACATTGACATTCATATTTATTACCTCAACTAAATATATTTTTCACGGCAGTATTAATTTTTCTATTGCGGCGAGCATTTGTTCAGGCTTAAACGGTTTTACAATCCAGGCCTTAGCGCCCGCTGCTTTTCCTTCCTGTTTTTTCCCTTCCTGGGCTTCGGTCGTCAGCATGATGATAGGGGTAAACTTATAATTCGAATTCTGTCTGAGCTCTTTCAGAAAAGCGATTCCGTCCATATTGGGCATGTTAACGTCACAGATTATCAGGTGGACCTTCTGTCCTGTCAGCTTGTCCATTGCATCTTTCCCGTCATTTGCCTCTATCACTTCATAACCCGCTTTCTTTAAGGTTATCCCCACTACCTGGCGTATTGATGCCGAATCATCGATTGCCATTATTGTCTTTGACATATAAACCTCCCCGAATTTATAAAAAAATAATTAAAAGAAGGTGATATTATCTTCTTTGGACGTTTCTTCTTTGAACGTCCGCAGTCCTTCTTGATTTAGTGAGTTATTGGTTGCCTCATGATATATATCGCCCTGCTTTCCCGCAAAATAATGGTTCTCTATGTGTTTCAAACTGAATTCAAGATTATTTGCAGGACGTTTTTCTCCCTTAACAGTCCAGGCTTCGATATTTTCAATATACTTGTCTAAATCAGACAGGCAACGGATTACCCGTTCAATCTGCTGGCGGGTTATATCCTGGAACTGGATGTTTGTCAGCAGTTCCATGACCTTTTGCGCAACCTGCCGGCTGTTTCTATCGACCTGGTTAAGAATAATCTGCTTAAATTCATCTAATTTTTCATAGCCGCTTCCCAGACGCGTAAGCTGGGATTCAAGGGCTGTAAGCAGTTCTTTTTCGTTTTCATTTGTCTGGCTGATTAATTTGTCTGAAAATTGCGTCTCGATCTGTTTTGCCATACCTGTAATCGCCTTCCCAACCTGGTTTGCCGCCTGTTCTGACTGGGTAGAGAGTTCCCGTACCTTATCGGCTACAACCGCAAAACTCTTTCCTTCCTCCCCTGCCCTGGCAGCTTCTATTGCAGCGTTGAGGGCAAGGAGGTTGGTCTGATCACTGATCTCCTTGATCAGATCAACCAGTTTTATCATGGAATTAGCGTTATCAGATAAAGCAGAGGCTTTTTTCTGGTCGTTTTCCAGTTCTTCCATACGCTTATCAACATAGTCATGCAGGTTAATAAGGGTCTGATGGTTTTCTGAAATGGTTGATTGTGATATCTTTGCAAGTTCATCGCTCTGTTGGCGTAAAGAATCGAGCGTATTTGTCAGGTTTAGCATGGATTGGTCTATGTCCTGAGCCTGTGAAACAATAATATCAGCCGCGGAAACCGTCTCATTAATAATATTCTCCAGATGCGCGACCGTGAGTTTATCTAATTTTTTCTGGTAATCAAAAAACTCTGTCAGCTTGGCGCGGCGCATTTTCCGGTCTTTACTTTGTTCAACGAATGAAACTATCAGTTCACGCTCTTCTTCAGCTATTTCTGTCAGGGGACGTGCAGCTTTTTTTATGATGATAAATGAGCATATCCCTGCTGCGAAAAGCGCCCATGTGATATTCTCCAGAATTTCGACGTATGAGAAAACCCCTGGATTTAAATACCTATAAAATGAATATGTCAGGATCAGGGTTATCAAGATTGCAAAAGTAAGATAAAAAGGCAATAATCGCTTTAATGCCGGCAGATTAAGGAGTAGTATGCCGTTATATGAAGGTTCCTCGAACTCTCTATCCATTATCTTCCTGTTCATCTGAAGTAATACTTTTACAAAATACCGAACAGTTACCGGTTATAACAATCCCTGTACTCGTCCGATGTACAACTTTCTGATTATTATGATTGCCACAGTTACTGTATTTACGACCAACTTATCGGCAAGTTTAAAATTTTTCTTTAATATTTTTTAACCATGAACACTTTTTACATAGAGGTACGCCATTTCTTTGTTACAACCTGATTTTTATTTTATTTTTTTTGTCCGTGGTTTTATACTTAAGGCTAATGAACAAAATAAAAAACGATATTCCCTTCCCGGCCATCCACATCGCCCTTCTGTCCGCCTATGCCGTAGGTCTCCACAGTATCGAAGCCTTGATCCCTACTCCTGTTCCATGGCTGAGATTGGGATTGGCCAACATAATAACCCTTACGACACTGTATTTGTACGGATTAAAGGCAGGCATGACCGTGACACTCACGCGGGTTTTTATCAGGAGTCTTCTATCCGGGACATTTCTCGGCCCCGGCTTTGTAATGAGCCTCGGTGGAGGGGTAGCATGCACATTGGTCATGTGGGTGACTAAAGAGTTGTTCGGCAGGCTCGCCAATCCAATAACCGTGAGTTTTTTCGGCGCCCTGGCCCATAATATTACACAGCTGTTTCTTGCGTATCTCTTATTCGTAAGAAGAATTGAGCCGATACTGCTTGTTAGCCCTGTTATCATTTTCTTCGGGATTATAACCGGTATCTTTAACGGCATTGTTACAAATTTGATAATAAAAAAGATCCGGCAGTCACAACAGGCCGATTAGCGCCACAGTTGGGGCGAGGCGCTGCATCGCCCGTTTAGCAGGGAATCAAGGACTGTTTTGGGTTATAAGGTTGCCGAAAATTCCTTTCCTTTTGTATACTTCAGGGTTAGAATGTAAAATTTAATTCGGGATTTATTGGTAGGCGGAGGTTTTCATGCCCCTTTTTGGCGAACTCTTTGTCAGTGAGTTAATAAAAAAGCCTGTTCTGGACCCTAAAGGGGATGAGGTAGGTAGAGTTAAAGATTTGATTGTAATAAGGGGAGAGCCTCTGCCCAGAGTATCTGCGCTCATATTGGAGGAAAAAAAGAAACGGTTTTGTCTTGAGTGGGAAAATGTAGGCATTTTTAACAAACGCATCATTTCTTCAAAAATCCATGCCCCGAAGTTAAAGCCCTATGAATCTATTGATGATAACCTGCTTATTGTCAGAGACGTTTTTGATAAACAAATTGTTGACGCAAACGGCGCCAAGATTGTCAGAGTAAACGATGTCAGACTGGAGGGCAGGGACAACAATGCCTGTCTGTCCGGTGTTGATGTAGGTGTCAGAGGCATTCTGAGACGTTTGGGAATAGAGCGGAAAAGCGAAAATATATACAGGATATTTGGGAAATCTTTTTCTCATAATATAATACGCTGGAGCTACATCCAGCCTCTTGAACCAAGACTTTCAATCATTTCACTGGCAGTTCCCCGCCAGATGCTTTCCGCTCTTCACCCTGCTGACATTGCCGATATTATCAGTGATGCCCCTGTTGATCAGGGGACGGCACTTTTTAAAAAACTTGATCCTAACGTTGCCGCTGAAACGCTGCACGAGCTTGAACCAAATATACAGAAGGCCATAATAGACAGCCTTGACAAGGATTACGCGACCGAGATAGTAGAGAGAATGCCCCCTGATGAGGCAGCGGATTTACTGGCGGACCTTGAGACGGAAAGGGCCAAAGAGATTCTTGAATCCATTGAAAAAGAGGAAGCGGAGGATATTCAGGAACTGCTTGCACATGAAGAAGATACAGCCGGCGGACTAATGACGAATGAGTTTATAGCCTGTTCCCCGGGATTAACAGTTCAGGAAGCAATTGAAAAGTTCAAGATGGACGCGCATGACATTGAAACCGTTTATTACATATACATTGTTGAAGATGAAAAGCTTACCGGGGTCACGACATTAAAAGATATGCTGCTTACCTCTCCTTCTTTACCTCTGTCTGAAATCACGGAAACAAAACTGAAAACGGTTTCTCCATATACGAACCAGCAGGTTGTCGCGGAAATAATATCCAAATATAACCTCCTTGCCATCCCCGTAGTCAATGACGATGGAGGGCTTCTTGGTATTGTTACGATTGATGATATTATGGATGTTCTCCTCCCCCCTTCATCAAGGAAAAGGAGGAGAAGTGTATGACGCACCGTAGATTTGTACTGACCTGGAAAAAGTTTCTTTTATTTATAACAATTATAGGTCCGGGAATTATAACCGCTTCCATTGATAATGACGCCTCCGGCATTACTACATATTCCGTAGCCGGCGCGCGTTACGGGAATATGCTGCTCTGGACGTTAATTCCCACTACGGTTGCGCTTGTTGTTATACAGGAGATGGCGGCAAGAATGGGTGTTGTAACAGGCAAGGGACTTTCAGCCCTTATCAGGGAAAACTACGGGATAAAAGCGACATTCTTCATGATGATAATCCTGCTGGTAGCAAACTTCGGCACCACTGTGGCGGAGTTTGCAGGCTGGGCGGCAAGCATGGAGATCTTCGGATTGAGTAAATATATTATGGTGCCGCTGGGTTCGTTTCTTATCTGGATACTTGTAACCAAAGGCAGTTACCGGGTGGTGGAAAGTATTTTGCTTGGCGCCTGTCTGCTTTATTTCGGTTATGTTTTTTCAGGCTTTATGGCAAAGCCTGAGTGGGGCGAGGTGATACAAAGCACCTTAATCCCGAAGGTAAAACCGGAGCCTGAATTTATTATGCTGAGTATCGCCATAATAGGAACAACAATCACTCCGTGGATGCAGTTTTATCTGCAATCCTCAATTGCTGAAAAGGGCATAAAGAAAAAGGATTACAGTTATTCAAAATTAGATGTGACTATCGGATGTCTTATTACCAATATAATCGCCTTTTTTATAATCGTTACATGTGCGACAACTTTATTTCCACATGGAATCAGGATAAACGAAGCCCATGAGGCAGCTCATGCCTTAGTGCCGTTTGCCGGCCAATACGCATCGAGTTTTTTTGCCATAAGCCTGGCTAATGCCTCTATCCTTGGCGCTATTATAGTTCCGCTTGCAACGGCTTACTATATCTGTGAGGCAATGGGATGGGAAACGGGGATAAACAAGACGTTTAAACAGGCCCCGCAGTTCATGTGGATTTATACCGCGTTAATCGTTATTTCATCTTTACTTGTGCTCATCCCTGATGCGCCCTTAGTCCTCCTGATGGTTCTTTCGTCTGTTTTAAATGGCATCTTGCTCCCATTTGTACTTGTTTTTGCGTTGTCACTTGTTAATAATAAGAAGATTATGGGAGACTTTATCAACTCAAAAGGGCATAATTATATTTCATGGGCAACGGTAGGCACTTTAATTGTCCTGACAACTACTTTGATAGTTATGACAATATTGCCCAAATTAGTATAAATATCATCAAAAACAGTTGACTGACAACTTTTTTATTCAGGAGAAAAAATGGTAAAAACAATAGAACTGGTTGATGGAGTAGTTAAAATGCTTGATCAGACTAAATTGCCGCGAGAGGTGATTTATGTTGACTGCATCGATTATTACATGGTAGCCGAGGGGATAAAAAAATTATGGATTCGCGGGGCGCCTGCCATAGGAATAGCGACTGCCATGGGAATAGCCATAGGCGCACAAGAGATAAGGGCCGAGAATTTCGATGATTTCATAAAAGGTCTGGAGCCGGTCTTTAATACGTTATTGTCGACAAGACCGACTGCGGTAAATATACAGTGGGCGGTAAACAGGACAAAACAGTTGCTCTCTGAAAAGAGAGATGAATCGATAGATAAATTAAAGGCCCTGCTTATAGATGAGGCAAACAGGGTGCTTGCGGAAGATATAGAGATCAACAAAACTATAGGGGCATGGGGGGCCGGATTTATAAAGGATGGTGATACGGTCATTACTCATTGCAACGCAGGCTCGCTTGCTACAGGAGGATATGGAACAGCAACCGGACCGATAAGGGCAGCGGTTGAACAGGGCAAGAAAATACAGGTCGTTGCGGATGAAACAAGACCAGTGCTTCAGGGTTGCCGGTTAACCGCGTGGGAGTTGATGGAGGATAATATTCCGGTAACCTTAATCACTGATAACACGGCAGGCGCCCTTTTGCAAAAAGGGGAAATAAACCTCGCTATAGTCGGCACTGACAGAACCGCTGCAAACGGTGATGTGGCGAATAAGATAGGGACGTACTCCCTGGCTGTACTATGCAAAGAAAACAGGGTCCCTTTTTATGTTGCTGCGCCTCTCAGCAGTATTGACTTCGCAATGTCGTCGGGAGACCTTATTCCGATAGAGGAGAGGGGTCCCGAGGAGGTGACGAGCATTTTCGGGTGCCGGATAGCGCCCGAGGGAGTTAAGGTCAGAAATATTGCCTTTGATGTAACGCCTGCAAGATACGTGACCGGCATAATTACTGAAAAAGGGGTTTTCAGACCTGAAGACTTACATAAATTAAACATAAAAGATGCGGATTTGAATGCTATAATGATGAGAGCTGAAGAGTCGCATAGTTGAATTAAGATTGCGTTGATAATGGACGCCGGGGGGATAAAAAGGTCACGGCGTTAACGAGTTGAAAAATGGAAATTGAAAAAATCTGGGGAATATACAAGGAAGACCTCGAATCAGCTGAAGAAAAAATAAACGAGACGCTGAAGACAGTTGCTCCTGCGATATCCGCGGTAGGGAACCATCTCTTTTCAAGCGGAGGGAAGCGTGTTCGCCCTCTTCTGGCGATTCTATGCTCAAGAATTTTTAGTATAAGTGGCGATAAGGTGAGCACACTGGCCGCAAGTGTAGAATTTATCCACGCGGCTTCCCTGATTCATGATGACGTAGTTGATGGCGCGGATATTAGAAGAGGCAATCCTGCGGCACATTCCCTCTGGGGCAACCAGGTTGTAATCCTTGTTGGCGATTTCCTTTATGCAAACGCATTGAGGATGTCAAACCTGCTCAGGAGCCAGACGGTCATGGACGCCCTTTGCACTGCCACGGCAAAGATGAGCGAAGGTGAATTGATACAACTGAGCAAAAAAGGCAGTCCCGACATATCCGAGGAAGACTATATGAAAATAATACAGGGGAAAACAGCAATCCTCATGTCAGCAGCCTGCAAGGGCGGGGCTGTACTCGGGAACGCGTCGCAGGAGCAGGAAGACGCTCTGGCATCTTTTGGATTGAAGTTCGGTTTTGTATTTCAGATAGCGGATGACATTCTTGATTACGTGGCTGATGAAAAAATATTAGGGAAAAGTCTCGGCAAGGACCTGGAAGAAAGCAAGATTACTCTACCCCTTATTTATCTGCTGAGAGATGCCGATGACAATGAAACGGAACATATAAAGGACATGCTCAGGGCTGGAGATTTTGCTGAAACAGACCTCGCTTATATCCTTCGTTTATTCAGAAAGCATAAATCAATTGAGAAATCTTACGAAAAAGCCAATGCTATCCTCAATGAAGCAAAGGCGGAACTCGATATCTTTGAGGACTCCATGGAAAAAAACGCCCTTATTGCCATTTCAGACTATGTGTTAACAAGAAGGAAATAACTTTGCATCCTCTGGTAAAGCTTGCAAAAGACACCATTGAAGAATATATAAGCGCCGGAAGGGTCATCAAGCCGCCTGCTGATCCCGCCTCTGAAATGACCGGAATGGCAGGCGCTTTTGTATCTCTCAAAAAGAGAGGTGAATTAAGGGGCTGCATAGGAACATTCCAGTCCTCTACGGAGAGTGTCGCGCATGAAATTATTCAAAATGCCATCAGCGCAGCCACTCAGGACCCCCGGTTTTCTCCTGTTACTGTTGCGGAACTTGATGAAATCGAGTATTCTGTTGATATACTTGGAGAACCTGAAAAAATTGCAAGCAAAAAGGAACTCGATCCGAAAAGATACGGTGTGATAGTTAAAAGCGGCAATCGGAAAGGTCTTTTGCTCCCTGACCTTGAGGGAGTTGACAGTGTGGATGATCAAATAAGCATAGCTTCCATGAAAGCAGGTATTTATTTGGGAGAAGATATTGAACTTTACCGCTTTGAAGTGAAAAGGTATAAATAATATGAATGATAAGACGCGCCTTGAACTGGATATAGAACATAAAGAGAGACTTAAGACACCCGTTAGCATTAAAATCTTGATAGCCCTTCTCCTGACAGGCCTCTGTGTTATTGGAATGTATGCGGCCATTCTTAAGCAGGACATATTAAAAAAGGAACAAGCAATTATTTTAATGCAGGAAAATGTCCAAAAGGAAAAGGCTCAACTTTCAAACAGGATCAAACAGATGAAGGAAGAACGGGAATCCGACAAAAAATAGCCTTTTATCTTTTCCATTCTCCGCTTTTTCCGCCGCGTTTTTCCATAAGCATAATATCAGACACAATCATGGCCTTATCCACAGCTTTACACATATCATAGATTGTAAGGGCAGCTACTGAAACAGATGTCAGGGCTTCCATTTCAACTCCGGTCTGTCCGGAGCACTTAACCCTGGCTTCTATCTCTACTCTATTTTTTTTGTTATCAATATTGAAACCGACAGAAACAGAAGAGAGATTAAGCTGATGACATAGCGGGATAAGCCCGCATGTCTTCTTTGCCGCCATAATTCCGGCAAGCCTTGCCGTTTCAAAGACATTGCCTTTGGCAACCCTGTTACCGGTGATGAGGCCTATGGTGCTTTTTTTCATATAAACCGCGCCTGTCGCAACAGCTTCTCTTTGAGTTGCCGGTTTTTCGCCGACATCAACCATAGTCGCCTTGCCTTCTTTGTTAATATGGGTAAGTTTATTACTGAGTTTACTTTTTGACTTTGACATCTTAATTGTTCAGCATCTCCTCAACAATTCCGGCAGCATCTTTAATAAATTCCGGACATCGCTGCTTTCGGCATTGCTGTATAATAACCATTGTCGTTAAAATTTTCTATAAGGCCCTGTTTTAGCCGTAATGAATCCCTTTCCGGTTTTTGCTGCTTTTTGTCACTCCGGCTTGATACATTGCAGCGTTGCGGCAGGGCAGGTCATTCAGAAACTGCTTATGCTAATATATCCTGAAATGAAACGGGTTGTAATTACAGGTATCGGGGCTGTTACGCCGCTTGGCAACAGTATGGAAACTACATGGGACGGTTTGGCTAATGGTGTCTCGGGACTAAGTCATATAACGAGATTCGACGCTTCCGGGCTGCCGGGCAGAATGGCCGGAGAGTTAATAAAATTTACTCCTGAAAATTATATATCCAGGAAAGATATCCTCAGACTGGACCCTTTCATACATTACGCTGTTGCAGCGGCAACAATGGCTGTTGAAGACGCAGGACTTATAAGTGCAAAAGCACAGAAGTACGGAAGCGCAGAAGCAGGGGCTCCCCTGCAATTAACCAATGCCGGCGTTATTATCGGCTCCAGCAGAGGCGGAATAATGAGCATGGAAAATGCCCTTGAAAAACACCTCATACATGACAAGGCTTTTTCAGCGTATCTGATGCCGTCAAGCACCATCAATATGGCTGCATCCTGCGTATCCATCAGACTCGGCACAAAAGGTCCTGCCCTCGGCATATCAACGGCCTGCGCATCGGGAACAAGTGCAATTGGCGAGGCCGCGCGGATGATCCGGCACGGTGAAATTTCTCTTGCCCTTGCAGGCGGGGCGGAAGCGCCCGTGTGCAGACTGGCGGTTGGAGGCTACGGCGCCTCAGGGGCCCTTTCAAAAAAAAAATCATGAGCCGGACAAGGCGAGCAGGCCCTTTGACCGGGACAGAGACGGCTTTGTAATATCTGAAGGCGCGGCCATACTCGTGCTTGAAGAGCTTGACCACGCATTGAAGCGGGGCGCGGGGATTTACGCAGAATTATCCGGATACGGCGCTTCTTCCGATGCCTTTCATCAGACAAAGCCGAGCAGTGAGGGGGAGGCCGACGCGATCAATAAGGCACTAAACGATGCTTCTGTTGGTATTGATAGAGTCGATTTTATAAACGCCCATGCCACGTCAACCCTGCTTGGAGACGCGGCAGAGGCAGAGGCAATCAAAAAAGTATTCGGCAAGTATACAGATGGTATTCACGTAAGCTCATGCAAATCGATGTTAGGCCATATGCTTGGCGCTGCCGGGGCTTTAGAGACTGCGATAACGGCTATTTCAATCAGCAGGAATATTATCACGCCGACAATCAATCTTGAAAATCCAGATCCGCAATGTGATCTTAACTATGCGACCTCCGCTATTAATAAGGAGATAAATGTCGCGATCAGCAACTCATTCGGATTCGGGGGCGTCAACGCAGTGCTGGTTCTTAAGAAAATAAAGGGGTAACTTCCGGAAGAAAGATCCCGGACACAAAGTACAGAGTATATTTACATGCTAACGAGAAAATTAAGCTGTGATATACTTAATTAGTATCTGTTTATAAAGTGCCTTTTTCTGTCATTCCGGCTTGTCCGGAATCTTTTTACAGAAGGATTCCCGACG
>JAUVPO010000134.1 GCA_030598625.1 Deferribacteres bacterium
ATTGGACTTGAAAAGGCGGCATTTCTTCACGCCGCTGATGTGCTTTCAGGTTTTGATTATTCCATTTTCGGAGAAGACTTGGAGGAAACCGTTCCTCTTAACCTTCCGATTGAAGACCTGCTGCAGGAAAGGGAAGAGATATTTGTTCAGGTCTCCAAGGATTCAATCGGTTCCAAAGGAGCGAGGGTTACATCTCACATTACTCTTCCCGGAAGGTACCTTGTATTAATGCCTGGTGTTGAGCATGTCGGTATTTCAAGAAAGATCCTTAATGAAACCGAACGGACAAGGCTGAAAAATCTAATAAGTGACAATAAACCTAAAAACTTCGGTTTTATAATCAGAACGGCAAGTGAGGGGTGTACTGAAGAGGAATTAGGAAAAGATATTGACTATCTTATGCTCTTGTGGGACAACATCCAGAAGAAGAAAGAAAAAGCAAATCCGCCTCACGTTCTTTACAATGACCTTGACCTTACATTGAGAAGTGTCAGGGACCTCCTTGGCCACGAAACCGAAAAGATCATCATTGATTCAAAGGATGAATATGACAAACTTGTTGAGTTCGTTAATACTTATTTTCCCAAGCTTATATCAAAGATAGAATTTTATGAGGGAATCGAGCCGATATTCGACGCTTTCGGTATCGAACTTGAAATACCAAGGGCGCTTGGAAAACGCATATGGCTTAAGTCCGGAGGATACATAATTATAGACCAGACAGAAGCTTTAACTTCAATAGACGTGAATACGGGGAAATATGTGGGCAAAACTTCTCTTGAAGACACAATCTTCAAGACCAATATCGAAGCCGTCAAGGAAATTGCCTACCAGATAAGACTGAGAAATCTCGGTGGAATTATAATCATTGATTTTATAGATATGGAAAAGGAGGAAAACAGACAAAAACTGTTTTCAGTATTTCAGGAAGCAATGAGCAAGGACAGGGCAAAATGCACAATTCTGGAGGTCTCTGAACTCGGTCTTATCCAAATGACAAGGAAAAGGGTAAGAGAAAGTCTTGAGAGAGTCTTATGTGAGCCCTGCTCTTATTGTGACGGCAAGGGATTTGTAAAATCACCGATAACAGTATGTTATGAGATATTCATGGAATTTAGAAAAATCGGCCTGACAAAGAAGAATTGCAAGATAATGCTGACAGCCCATCCTTCAGTAGCAGGTCTCCTCTATGAAGATGAAAGAGAGGGGCTTGAGAACATTGAAAGAGAAAACGGTTTTAAAATTATAGTTAAGGCCGACAAGAATTATCATCAGGAATATTATGAAGTGGCAACACTATAAAATCATAGTTCAAAGTAGTTGAAAAGCAGTTATCAGTATAATTTTGAACAATGTTGAGCCGTTTCAAACTGCTTTTTAACGATTATTAGTCCCGGGCCGCCAAATTAAAATTCATGACATCAGAGAAAAAGTTTAACAGGCTTAAAGACAGGCTAAAAAAAATGGACAGGGTCATCATTGCCTTTTCAGGCGGAGTAGACAGCGCCTTTCTCCTTAAGGCCGCCTCTCTATCGGGTCTTAGCGAAATTCTTGCTGTTACGGGGTCGTCGGAAAGCCTTTCACGGGAAGAACTCTCTTTTGCTGAAAAATTTGCCGGTTCTCTCAATATAAAGCACAGGACTATAGTTACTGAAGAACTCAGGGACATGAATTATGCGAATAATCCCCCTAATCGATGTTATTACTGTAAAAAAGAACTTTTCAGAAAACTCAAGAATATAGCAGTTAAAGAAAACTTTCCATTCGTCATCGACGGCACGAATGCCGATGACGCGCGGGACTGGCGTCCGGGGAGACGTGCGTCCAAAGAGGAAAACGTTCAAAGCCCTCTGCTCGACGCAGGCCTCATCAAAAAGGAAATCAGGGAAGTCTCCCGCGCTCTCGGTCTTTCAACATGGAATAAGCCCGCTACTCCCTGTCTCTCCTCACGCTTTCCATACGGACAGAAAATAACGGCGGAAGCGCTCGATAACGTCGGCAAGGCTGAAACTTTTATAAGGAAATTCGGTGTAACGGAACTTAGAGTGAGAAACCACTCGGAAACAGCAAGGATAGAAATACTTCCCGGGGAATTCCCGATATTAATGGAAGATTCCGCCAGAAAAGAGATCATTGGTTTTCTCAAGTCTCTCGGTTTTAAATATATTGCCCTTGATCTGCAGGGTTTCAGGAGTGGAAGCTCAAACGAAATGCTCTCGAATGAGAATCTTAAGGATTCAACGAACTGAAATCCTGTTGAAAAATCCGTTATCAGTTATCTAAAACTCTCAACTTTTTGAGACCTGTTATGTAACTATGCGTGATTCAACTTATAATAACGAACTGTTAAAATGTGTCAGATGCGGGGCATGCAAGACTTTATGTCCCACTTACTCAACCACATTAAACGAGTCAATGGGAGCAAGAGGCAGGATTGCGATGCTCGGCGAACTTGACATGGAGCGATTCACTCCAACCAAAAGACTTGCTGAAAAGATATTCGGTTGTATGCTCTGCGGGGCATGCAAAAACCTCTGTCCTGCAGGGATCAATATCCCTGAAATTATTTATCAAGGTAGAACCGCGCTAAAAAACTCGTATAGCAAAGGGCTACTTCTCAGAACGGCCCTGAAATTTTCCGCATCAAGCCCGGATACATTTTTTTTCATACTACGCTGGCTTCAAAGATTATTTTATCAGCCGCTTTCAAAGACAGGCTTTGTAAGATATATTCCTGAAATAACGCCAAGGCCCTTTAAAAAACGCGTTCAGGTCTATAAAAATATCAAAAAGGTCAGCAGGATAGCTTTTTTTGCCGGGTGTAGTGTAAATTATTTTTATCCATACCTCGGGGACGCCTTATTCAACATCCTTCTTTCTAAAGGACATGAGGTGGTCGTATTCAAAGGAGAGAATTGCTGTGGGTCCCCGTTCAGAGCATTGGGCCTTGAGCAGGAAGCGTCAGAACTCGCAAGAAGGAATATCGAGCATTTCAACAAGGTGCGGGCCGAGGCAATAATCAGCATATGCCCGACCTGCACAATGGTTATTCGGGAGCAATATCCCCTGCTCACAGGAGATACAATTTCAAATTTGTTGGATATAAATGAATTTCTCATCAAATACGATATTGCTGAAAATCTGGAAATCAGTCCCCGGACTGTTACATATCACGATCCATGCCATTTAAGCTACGGCCTGGGAATCAAAAATGAACCGAGACAAATCCTTAAAGGCATTAAAGGTGTTCAATTTACAGAAATGGACCATGCTGATGAGTGCTGTGGTTTTGCGGGCCTTTTCAGCCTGCACTTTAAAGACATGTCAAAGAGTATCAGCAGGAAAAAGGTTGCTAACATATCGAAGACATCAGCGGAAACAGTCGTCACATCATGCCCCGGATGCATAACTCAATTAGAATCTGTAAAAAAGGAAGCTAATTTGAATATAGATATAAGGCATATCATTGAGGTCATTGATGAGGCCATGCATGGGTAGCTGATTAAATAGTTTCTAATTAAAAAGGAGGAGGTTATGAAATTTTTTATTGACACGGCTAATACAAAGGAGATCAAAGAGGCATGGGAACTGGGAGTTTCGGACACGGAAACCGGATTGTTTGATTTTTGATATTTTATTGCTTATATTATTGTTATGCCTATATATGAATATGAATGCTGTGACTGCGAAGAGGATTTTGAGAAACTTATCTTCGGGTCCGACCCGAGGGTGTCGTGTCCCAAGTGTGAATCAAAGAATATCACAAAGAAATTTTCACTCTTCGGAATGAGCGGCGTTGAAAAGCCGGTTACATCTTCCGGAGGATCCGGCTGCTCTTCATGCAGCTCGTCTTCGTGCAGTTCGTGCCATTAGGAATTATATACACCGGCAAATGCAAGTTTTAAATTCACTATCAGGTTACATTCCTTCAGGCGCAAATATCCTTAGCGCAGGGCTGTATCGGAATATCCCGGACGAATTTTCAAAAACTCCGATATTTTTATATCCCCTTATCTTTTCTTCAATATCATCTGGAAATTTTTTCACAGAGGCATTAGAGATAACGACTACTACTGCATTATTGTCGACAGCTTTATGACCATCGGCATAATACGCGGGGTTTTTATATTCCCATGTAAATCGGAGGGGGGATTTTTCGATTTTCTCAAATGGAAGAGAAAGGCCCCTGTCATGATGATAAAAGATGTCTTTTTTCGTAAAGAGGTCAAGCAGCGGGACCGAAACCGCGGGATTAACTACAGTTTCTTTTGAAGGCACGGTAAACACCTCTATCCTGTCCGCATCAATGGAGTCCAGAAAACCGCCGGCGTCCTTAAGATTAACCAGACTCGTGGACTGCAAAAAAGGGAGATATGCGAAAATTGCTACAACTAAAGAGGCAGCCACGATAGATGATGCAATATAGCGCCTGATCTCCATGGTTTCAATCTTCTGTAATCCGTATGAAGCCATAAGCGTTAACATCGGGAATGCTACCATAATGTAGCGCGACCTTCTGATCTGGAGCAGAACAATAAGGAATATCAGCCAGCTTACGATCAAAAACTTCCGGTCTTTTTTTCTGAAAGCTTCATAGACGGAATACAGAGCCGCAATTGTAATAAACGGATGCACTTGATAAAAAAAAGTGGAAATGAAACTCTCTCCCCATCTTCTCAAACCCGGCGCCTGATAGTCCAGTAAAAATTCGATTTGTCCTGAAATAACATCGAATTTAAACATCACTATCAAACCGACAAGCAAACCGGCTGTCAGGACAACGGATATCCCCCTGGAAATTATCCGTGTTCTTTTTTCATGCCCCTGCCCTGTTGCCCGTCTCCCCTTTTTCAGATATACCATAAACACTATGCATAAAACCGACAACATCATCCAGGCTGAATACTTTGAGAACACAGCGCAGAAAATAGAAATCGAAGAAACAGCAATCCACGCGCCTCCTTTTTGCAGCGCCATGATAAAAGTGTAAATTGAAAGTGTTAGAAAAAACATGGTCGGGACATCAACGAGCATAAGCGGTACCTGGGAAAAAATATACGGAACACCCCACAGCAGCACACCCGCAAAAAACCCTGTGTCCTCATCACTGAGTGTCCTCCCTATCAGATAAGTAAGTACGACCGTCATTGAGAAAACAAAGGTTGTAAACACCTGAATAAAGGCCCTCGCCTCTCCAAAGAGCTTGAAAATAAGGCCGTATAAAAAAGGGACGAGCGGCAGGTCGGTCCATACGCTGATGTCCTTTCCCCATTCAGAGATAAAGTGCCTGATTCCGTATATTTCAAGATGCTTTGCCTGGGTAAAATAACGCGATGTATCGACAATAACTTCCGGCGTCTTCCAGAAGATTGCGCTGATTGCAAATGAAGAAAGAAAGAGGAATACTGAAGGCATTTGCCGTGTTACCGGTGAGTTAAGAAGGGCATATGTAAATATTATTCCCGCTGCAATCAAAAAAACAAACCATATTATTTCAACATCGGAGAATACCCATTTCCAGCTCACAAGCCTGTTGTCATCAACATCGCGGAATATGTATAACAACAGAAAAGTGAATAAAGTGCAGAGACTTATCGAGAGAACATGCCATTTCTTTTCAAGTAATGATCCCTGCATCACTTAGTATACTATACGTAATGCGATGCAAAATGGACCGCCCCTGGAATCCCGACACGCGGAGCCAGAGCGCTCCTAAAATCAAAGACCTGAC
>JAUVPO010000166.1 GCA_030598625.1 Deferribacteres bacterium
ATTATCTGCGGCGAAATTAACAGGAGCCATTGTGTGATCTTTCTCTTCCTTACAATGGACTCGATACTGCAAAAAAGGGTATTAACGGCCAGGACCGCAAGAATCCCGATCAGACCCCACAGCCACCATGTTATTTTCAATGGTTGTTCCTTCAGCCATTCAAACATGGGGATTGAGTGTAAAGCCTGAAACTCCTGTTGCCCAGGCATAATGATCGCACCAGCAAAAAACATGACAAGAAGAAGCCCCAGACACCACAGAGCCGTCCTGAGGGAGAAAAAGAAATCCGTTATATGTTTGAATATATTCATGAATTATCGTGAACCGTGTCCGTTAAACGTGTCACAGATAACGGACACGAAAAACTGATTCAGAAACTATGCGAGCTCTTCATCAAAAGGCTCACACCAAGATATGTAAACATCACGACAACAAAACCCGCGATACCGAGCCAGGCCATGGGTCTGCCCATCCACCATTGCTGCAATCGTGCATGCAGGTAAAAACTGTAGTAGGCCCATAAAATACTTGTCCAGAGTTCCTTCGGCGTCCATATCCAGTATGTGCCCCATGCGAGGTATGCCCATATGCCGCCGAATATCATTGATAAAGTAAAGAGGCAGTACCCGATAAGCACTGCCCTGTAACCCAGTCCATCGATTTCATGCATATCCATACTGACGTTTTTCAATCGCGACAAATTCAGACCCCCAAGGACCGCGGCAATTCCAAACAACGCGTAAGACATGAATGCCAGCACTACATGGCATTCAAACCAGAAAGTTTTTAATACAGGGGGCAGGGGTGAATCATGCTGTTTTGTAGTCATTGCAAAAGCAGTAAAAATCGAAGATATTATTGCCACAATACTGAAGAATTGAGCGCGGTTTTTCAGGATGAATGCAAAGGGAATGGAAAAGGCCACAATCGACGCGGTAAGAAAAACAAGGGTGTCATGAGGCCCGACAAGCGGCAGCCTTCCGAGTTCAATCCCTCTTGAGACTATGTAAGCAATCTGAAGGACAAGCCCGATATACAGCAGGGGTCTTTTCCAGACAGCAAAAAGATAAAAGGCGAAAGAGAGAGCGAGTATGTACATCTTTTAATTGAGGACCTTTCAATTCAGGCAGTACCTTGCGCTACCTTGGAAGAATAAAATGAAAATTATTGCCATATTGCGTCGCCTCATAACCGGTTACCCCGCCGTGTATTTCAACGGCATTCCTGATAAAAGACAGACCGTGTCCGGTCCCGGGCTTGCCAAAGGTATTGCTGCCGCGATATTCCTCGTCAAACAGTTTCTCCCTTTCCTCTATAGCAATATGCGGACCTGTACTGAAGACATTAAATTTTACCCCGTCCCTGCCGGGGCCGAAGAAATCCTTGATGATCTCATGACCGTAAGACATATATTTCTTTGTCTGTCCTGTATCGGTGACTATCTCCTGTGTGTATTTAACCGCATTCGAGAAAAGATTGGCATAGACCTGCGCTATTAATCCCACATCCACAACCGTTATAATTTCAGCGTCAGGGATACCGCTGAAACGGTCGTCTACTGAAATCCCCATTCTTTTGAATTGCTCAATATACCGCTCAAGCTGCGGCACTACAACCCCTTTTTTTATATTGCACGGCTTGGTTCTCAGTGTCAGCCGGCCCTGGTCGAAATGGCTCTTTCTGAACAGCGTCTCAATAAACAGACTCATATTTTTATAATGTTTTTCTATATTTTCCAGTTCACCGGTCAATCCGGAGTTAATATCACCCAATTCCTTAAGATAACTTTTCATGCATACGTCATCGCACTGGCCGGCAGATGACTTTTCGAAAAATTCTCCCTCCATTTCTATATTTTTCTCTATCTTCCTCCTAAGACCTCTTAGAAAAAGCTTGTACACCATATTGGGAACTATTATGTTATGTTCAATATCAGCAACAAGGGTGCGGATAAATTTCAGGTGTTCTATATTCTTTTCAACCAGAAACCGGTTATGAATATTAAAACCGATACGATTTGCATACTTCTGGAAAAAAAGTTCTCGATGTTCTCCAAGGTCCTTAACCGGATATATCTCAAGTAAGCCGAGAACATCATCCTTGACTTCAAAGGGCAGCTTCTCGATCAGGGGTTCCTTGCCGCGTATAGTCAGCACCAGGCTTTCCCTGTCAGTATAATAAGGTTGTTCAGCCGGGTTTACATCAACAGGGTGAGGTGTGTTCAGTTGTTGTCCTCTCGCATCTGTTGTCGCAATAAGCACAAGCGCGTTAAGCTTGGGGTCTACAATATATAGAGAGGCTTCCCTGTCAAAGAAAGACTTGGGGATAGAGACGCATAATTTATAGAAATTATTGATATCGTCAAACTCCTGCGCGAGATCAAAAAATGTTTTTAATGCATCGTTTTCTTTTTGCGTAAAATTATATCGCTGGTAATCACCTTTTTTGGCTTCCGTCCTTTCTAAAATATATTTCAAATCCGTCTCTGTTAATTTATTATTATTTGACATAACAGTAATTATATAACATTTCCACTTCTAATCAAATTATACAGAACAGAAATAATTTTTTAAGCCGCAAGCGTCTCTTTTTCCGTTCATTCCCGTTCAATGGCATTTCTGGTCATCTTTTCGGCTGTCTCAAACACGGCCCTTTTTTCTTCCTCTGTTCTCGCCTCTATATAAAACCTCACTTTAGGTTCCGTGCCCGAAGGTCTTATCATAAGCCATGAACCGTCATCAAAGACAAGTTTCGTGCCGTCAACGGTAATAACTTCCCTGACTGTCCTTCGACTTCCGTTTATATCAATCACTGTCCCTTTTTTATACTTTTCACTTATAACCGACAGTTTTTTTACTAAGGCGGGTCCGGCCAGTGAACGGTCAACCGCTATGCCCGAGCGGTCGGGATAGTAAAAACCGTATTCCTCCATAATATCCCTTAGATATCCACTCAGATTCTTCCCTGTAACCGCCATCATCTCTATGGCAAGGAGTATACCGAACAGCGCGTCTTTTTCAAGGGTATGATTAAATCCTGATATGCCGTCCGACTCCTCAAAAACAACAATTGCCCTTTCACTTGCCGTAGGAAGCATATATGGCCTGAAATTCTTGAAACCTACCATGGTCTCTCTAAGAGGCACCCCCAGTTTCTCTGCTACGGCATTTACAAGATTGCTTGTCCCGACTGATTTTACCGCGACGCCGGAAAAGCCTTTATACACATGGAGGAAATGCAGGGCCATTGCGCCGAAATAATTCATGGGTATATGCATATTCGCATCTGCATGGCGTATACGGTCGCCATCGGGGTCCAGGATAATCCCGAGCTTAAAGGCGGCATCGCTTTCCCCGAGGACCTTCCCTATCCCTTCCATATTTTCATCGGAAGGCTCGGGGGCCACGCCTCCGAAGAGATAATCATCTTCAGTCCGCAAATAGCGTATCTTACCGCTTGTTCCGATTATCTTTTGAATGCGACCCCTTGTCGCGCCGTGAACATTGTCGATGCATATAATGCAGTCTTCCTTTTCGACAAAGTCCCGGATTTTCTCAATATCCAGTGTTTTCCTTTCCGTAATATATCTGACATAAAGTTCCGTTAGATCAATTTTATCAACGTGTCCGGGCTGGGCCGATTCGATGACAGGGGATTCCTTCATTATTTCATTGGCAATCTTTTCTATCTGTGTCGTAATTTCAGGCCCGGCAGGCCCGCCGTCGGAAGGATTGAATTTAAATCCTCCGTAATTCGCCGGATTATGAGACGGGGTCAAATTTATCGAACAGGCGGCATTAAGCATCTCAATGGCCGCTGAAAATTCAGGGGTCACCGCCTCGCCCGCATACCATGTTTTAACCCCTTCCTTATGAAAAAGTCCGATTGCCTCCATGGCAAATTCAGGGCCGAGAAAGCGGTTATCATGACCTACAATAACACCCCTGCCCTTAATCTCGTCAAAACCTGATACACCCATAGCCTTCATAACGGACGGATCATTTTCCCTGAACATACGAATAATGGCGGAAGTTACAACCCTCAGATTATTAAACGTAAAATCAGCGCCGATTTCACCCCTCCATCCGGAGGTCCCGAATACGATCTTTGCAGGATCGGTGTTTTCCCGCGCGAACTTTTCTATAAGTGAAAGCAGCCCCCTGTTTTTAGAAACATCCGACAATATCGCCTTCCAGCAGGCAGCAGCATTCTCAAATTCCCGGGACATTATTCCTCCTGTGATTCCAGAGATAGTATAAAATATATGATATCATAATAAAACACTAATGCCGACAACTCACCATAAAGAACGAAAATTTGTTATCTCGGTTATAGGGGCAGGGTCCTGCGATAAGGACATATACGGTTTAGCCGAGGAAGTCGGAAGGCTTATCGCTCAAAAAGGCGGAACACTGATTACCGGAGGTCTCGGGGGCGTTATGGAAGCGGCCTCCAAAGGAGCGAAAGAAGCCGGCGGCATAACAGTCGGAATTCTTCCGGGTTTCAGCAAAGAAGACGCAAACAGTTTCGTAACCATTCCTGTAGCCACGGGGCTCAGTCACGCAAGAAACATAATAGTGGCAAGATCAGCAGACGCCGTGATCGCGGTTTCAGGAGAATACGGTACGCTTTCGGAAATCGCTATAGCCCTTAAACTCGCGAAACCAGTCATAGGAATTAAGACCTGGGAGAATATTGAAGGCGTTATCAAAGCAGGTTCCGCGGAAGAAGCTGTAAACAGGGCGCTTCAATTAATTAAATGA
>JAUVPO010000114.1 GCA_030598625.1 Deferribacteres bacterium
CATTCATATATTTATTATTTAACACTCCTTCCCTAAAATAGCCTTATTACAACAGGTTCCGGGTTTGAGCATTATCAATCATTTAACATTTCATTAAATACTATTTAACACTTTCATGAAATTTTACATTCACCCTTAAATCGTCTTAAACTCAATCCCCGCATCCTTCATCTGCAAAACAGTGTTGGTCTTTAACTGGTCATTACCGGCAAACAGTTTATCAAAACAAAGGACTTTCCGAGCGCAGCGTTCAGCTTTTTCCAGTCAACTTTATCTTCGGTAAACGCCTCAGGGAACAGGTCTTTCAGCTTGCCCAGTTTGTCCTTTTTAATATCAAATGATTTGCCGTCCATGATTTATTACAACACAGAGCCTTTTAACTCAAAAATTATAACACTTAAGGTGAAAATCTGAAATCCTATTTTCCCCCTGTCCCCTTTTCCCTCCTGAAACCGATTTCTCTCTTCGGTCGCTCGGGCGGTGTCATCAGTTCCCGGATCGCATCAAAAACCACCCTGAACTGTGAGTCGTATTTCTTCTCCAGTTTATCCAGTCTTCGGGCCAAATCTTTATGCTGCGTCATAATTTCCCTTAGTTTCGCAACGGTCCGCATAATCTGAATAATGACCTGGACAGCCATAGGACTGTTCAAAACGCTGGAGAGCATGGACACACCGTGCTCAGTAAATACCATTACACTTTTTGAAAATTTCAGGGTTTTACATTCAGGGTTCCCAGAGGATGTCACAATTTGTGATATCCTCATTCAACTCATCCAACCGTTCCATAAAATCAAAATCCTCCTGCTCTCGTTTAGCCATACGGATATAACATCCCGGATCAGGGTTGCCATCATGCTTTTATTTTGAAATCAGAAAAGTATCAGGCGTTGAGTTATAATAAATTGATTTACGGTATGCCTGATTAAGGGTATTGCCGGGAATGCCGACTCATTCATATATGAAAAGATACTTGACAGACTCCCTCATGGTAATCTCTTCTCTCATTACATTAATATTACTGGCGTTTTCAGGATGTACACAACAGGAAACGCCAAAAAAAGTAAGTCTTTATGAAAGACCGGGCAAGGCTTCAACGGTAACGGAGTCCCCTCACCACCAGAGCACTCTCTGGTTTGGATTTGACCTCATGCTTGGACCAAAAGAGGAGGTAAGGATTTACATACCTTTTCTCAAATACCTTGAAAAAATTACCGGGACGCGTTTTCGCATTAAATTTACGGAGAAGTACGAGGATACAGTTGAAAACCTCGGTAAAGGGCGCACGCATTTTGCCGCTATCGGCACACTCAACTATGTAATCGGCAAAGATAAATACGGCGTTAAATATCTTGTGAGCGGAGTTAATCAAGAGGGAGATCCAATATACCGGACCGTGATTTTTACGAGACCGGAAAGCAGCATAAAAAAATTAGAGGACTTAAAGGGGAAATGCTTTGCATTTGGGTCCGGAATGTCGGCACATGGGCATCTTATACCGAGGAAGATGATTGAAGACGCGGGGGTCACTGTTAAGGACTTAAGTAAGTATATCTATACGGGTTCTCATGTGAATACGGTAAAGTCGGTCCTGAATGGTGACTGTGACGCAGGAGGCATCCAGGACACACTTGCCAGGCGGCTGGAACTGGAACGGAAGATAAAAATCCTGAAAATATCCGGACCTTATCCGGGCAGTGTCATTGCTTATAACAGCGACATGGACAGCGAAATAGTTGAAAAAATCAAATCAGCCCTTCTTGCCTTCGACCCGACGGGCAAGCATAAAGACATACTTGTTGATTGGGACAAAACGGATATGCCGCTTGGCTTTACAGAGATAAACGAACCGGAGTTCAACAAGATAACGACCCTTGCAAGGGAATACGGACTTTTACCAAAATGAATTTAAGAATAAAGATAACCATCCTGACAACAGCCATCGCTGTCAGCGTTGTATTTTTCACCCTTCTCCCGATCAGGGGAGTTATAATGAATGCCTTTAGAGAAGAGCTTGAGAAAAAGGCAGTCTCCATCGCAGGCAACCTTACAGACAGAATTGCCAACAATATTCTCTTAACCGACCATTTTCAGACAACAAAGGCGTTTAATGAGGTCCTTGTCAAGGAAAAGGATGTGGAATATATTTTTGTCACAAATGAAGAAGGCAGGATATTCGCCCATACCTTTGATAATGGCACGCCTCCCGACGTTCTGACCTGGAATCCTGTGGGCAACAGGGAGATTAACATCCAGCTCCTTGACACTGAAAAAGGTTATATACGGGATGTGGGAGTCAGGGTTTTTAATTTAACAAAGTCGGAGCTTCATCTGGGTATCAGGGAGGACGGATTAAAGCATACGCTGGCCCGGATGAGAATAGTAACCATTCCTATTATATTTTTCGTGACTTTTTTAGGAATAGTCGCTTCTTTTGTTTTCAGCCGTCTGATTACAAAACCGCTGAATAAATTTGTTGAATTCACAAAAGTCCTGGGAAGGGGCGAGTTCGGTAGAAAAGTGGAGGTCCGGTCTGAAGATGAGGTGGGGTATCTTGCGCGTAATTTCAACAGGCTTTCCATGGAACTTAAGATGACAAAAGAAAAAATTGAGGAGGCTTACACTTATACACATCTTTTGCAGGCTGAAAAGCTTTCATCCATAGGACAGATCTCAGCGGGTCTTGCGCATGAGCTGAAAAACCCGATGACCACCCTCAAGATGCTGTTTCAGGCATTTAAGGAACAGCCTGACATGACAAAAGAGGATGCCGAAGTCATCAGTAACGAGATAGAAAAAATAGACAGGATACTGACGGACTTTATCGGCTTTGTGAAACAAAAGGGGCTTCGTTATTCTAAAATAGATTTAAACGCCCTTATTGACCGCGTGCTTTCTCTTGCTGCTTTTGATATCGAAAATACCGATATAGCGGTCCATAAAGATATGCTGGAAGGCCTTCCTCCCGTAAAGGCGGACAGGGCGCTGCTTGAACAGGTGTTTCTGAATCTCATAATAAATGCCATTCACGCGATGCCTGGTGGAGGAGAAATCAGGATATCCGGCAAGACAGATGAGAGTTTCACGGAAGTAATGATCTGGGACAAAGGCGCAGGCATTCCGCCTGATATCCGTTCAAAGGTCTTTGATCCCTTCTTTACCACAAAAGCGGACGGAACGGGTCTGGGACTGTCGATAGCGTATAATATTATAAAATCACACGGGGGCAAATTGTTTTTTAACAGTAATGAAGGGAAGGGGACAGTGTTTACCGTAAGATTACCGAAAGAGGAAGAAAATGGATAAAATACTTGTTGTGGATGACGAAAAAGGGGTTTGTCATTCATTTAAAAAAATACTCGGCAGACATGGTTATGATGTCATCACCGCGAATAATGGGATAGAGGCTGTTGAAAAAACAGGCAAGGAAAGCCCGACCCTTGTTATTATGGATGTTACCATGCCGAAGATGGACGGCCTCGAAACCCTGCAGAGACTGAAATCCCTGTATCCTGATCTCACTGTGATAATGATGACTGCATACAGCACTTCCGACAGGGCGATATCGGCGATGAAGTACGGGGCTTACGATTATCTCACCAAACCCTTTGACAACGCCGAATTAATATCGCTTGTTGAAAAAGCCATTATGGATACGAAGATGTCAATACCTGTTACCTTTGATGAGATGGAAGAAGAAAGGGGTGACAGGATTATAGGCAAGAGCCCTGTTATGCTTGATATATTCAAAAAGATAGGTCAGGTGGCGGAGAGTGATATTACGGTAATCTTAAGGGGTGCGACCGGTACAGGGAAGGAGCTTATAGCAAGGGCCATTTATCACCACAGTAAACGAATCAATAAACCGTTTCTGCCCGTTAATTGCGCGGCCATCCCGGAAGCTCTTCTTGAAAGTGAGCTCTTCGGGCATGAAAAAGGCGCTTTTACAGGAGCGGACAATAAAAAAACAGGCAAGTTTGAGCAGTGTGACACAGGCACCATGTTTCTCGATGAAATAGGGGACATGCCTATACAGCTTCAGGCAAAGCTTCTCAGGGTGCTTCAGGACGGATGCTTCCAGCGTCTTGGAGGGAAAGAACTGATAAAAACGGATGTAAGAATAATAGCCGCCACAAACAAAGATCTTGAGGCGTTAAAGGACAGCGGAGAATTCAGGGACGACCTCTACTGGCGGTTGAATGTTGTGAGCATAAATCTGCCGCCTCTGAGTGAAAGAAAGAATGATATTGATTATCTGGTTCAATATTTTATGCGAAAATTCAACAGAGAACTCGGTAAAGATATAAAAGGGATATCGCCGGAATTGCTTAAGGAGTTCTACGGCTATCAATGGCCTGGAAACGTGAGGGAACTGCAGAGTGTCATCCAGCGGGGGATGATCTTATGCCAGAAAGATGTTCTCTCTGTTGAGGATTGTGAGTCATTGTCACAGATAAGCCTGACGGAAGTGAATGTAAGGGACATCGAAAAAACACTTTCCGACGTAGCGGGTGAACTCCTGCAAAGAGGAGGGGCGGGTATTTATAAAGAGGCGGTCTCCACTTTTGAGCGTCTTTTAATTAAAGAAGCTCTTCGAATGACTAAAAACAATCAGGCCATGACTGCAAGAATGCTCGGCATCTCAAGAAACACCCTCAAGGCCAAAATTGATAAAGATTGAAAAATCAATTTGTTCAGAAAATTAACGTTGTGGTCAATATTTGACCAGCGTTTTATTATTGTGTTGCGAAATTATCTAAAAAAATCAAGCATATCTTTCCTGGCACATGCCTTGCATACAGTTACATAATTGTTTTTTGATAATATATGGATTTTTTCGGTTTGTAACACCAATAAATCCAGTTGCTTTTACAAAGAAATTGTTTGCAGTTTATAAACATAAGGCTTAATATGAGCCTGAAATCAATCACTTCATGAAAGGAGAGTAACGAATGAGAAAACGTAGTTTGATAGTATTGGTTGTACTGTCATTAGTGGCAAGCTTTGCCTCATCTGCATTGGCTGCAAAGTCCATTTATGACGAAGTCAAAAAGAGAGGCGTCGTGAGGATTGGACACGGGATAGATGTGCCGCCCCTGTGCATGATCGATCCCAAGGATAAGGAATTGAAGGGTTTTGACATTGACATGGCTGAGGCCATGACCAAGCAAATCGGCAAGATAATGGGCAAAGATATCAAGATGGAGGGAGTGGTTGTCAATAACAAGACCAGGATAGCATTCCTCGCCAACCGCAGGATCGACATCACAATCAGAAGCATGAGTCACACGAGAAGCCGTGATGAGCAGATAGATTACGCGGAACCGCCGTATCTGTGGTCCGGTAAAATCTTCTACGCCAAAAAGGGGAAATTCAAAAAACCCATGGATATTTGCGGAAAAAGAATGGCTGTTGTCCAGGGCTCAAACGCCTATCTTGCAGGACAGGACTATCTTAAGGAACTCGGCTGCAAGAAAAAGTTCAAGATTCTTTCATTTCAGAATAATGCCGAATGTTTTCTGGCCCTGAAACAGGGGAAAGTCGATTCCTTTATTCAGGATACACCGATCATAGCCGGAGTTGCCGGATCAGAAGGCGTTGATTACGAGAAGGTCGGTCCTATCTTCAGCCCCGGACTTTACGGGATGGGCGTTCCACCAAACGACAGCAAATGGAGAGATACCATAAGCTTTGCACTTCAGGACTTGATTGCAAACGGAACGTATGAGAAGATCTACCAGAAATGGTTCGGTCCTAATGGTATTGCTCCTTTGCCAATTAATGCAAGGCCGAGACTGCCCGAAGACCTTTTCGGTGACAGAAACCAGTTTGTCTGGCCCCGATAATAGTTTATCAAAAAAAGGGGATGCTATTGGTATCCCCTTTTTTTATATTGCAATTTATCTGTTGGCATCTTAATTCCATAGTAATTGAGAAAGTAAAATATTGATATGAAAACTTCCCAGCGAAAAACTAAAAGGCCGGACATGACTAATGAAATGAAAAAGCAGTTTAAAAAAGAGCTGCTGGAAGTATTCAGGAAATTTGGTTACTTGTCCGAAGACAAAGACCACGAAGTAACAATCAGAACTACCTCAGGTAATATCGCGTGGATAAATATCAATAGTATGGAAACAATTAAGTAGTGATTTTGAATTATGGCTTGTTCTATAATTGAGCATTCTGTTCAATTATTGAGCTGGTCTCCCTCATCACTGTTTGCTAACTTCTTGAATTTAAGAAATAATTATCACGGCATAAATATTGCAGTCTCTTCTTTGTCAGTTTTGCTGTCTTAAATCATTATATACATAATAAGCGGTTACTTTGACCCTGCATTTTGCCCTGTCGAATTTTCATATAAAGGG
>JAUVPO010000198.1 GCA_030598625.1 Deferribacteres bacterium
CATGTTTGTGTAAACAATTATTTGTAGGTTTTTCCATGTCTTCCGCTCTTTTCCGACGGGTCATTGATTTTTTTTGAGTCGAGCTTTTTGAGTGTTTTTTTTATCTCCTTTTTCAGTTTTTCAAGGGGACCCTTAAAGAATAATGTTTTTTCAGAAAGAAGATTATACAGGGGATGCAGGGCGCGCGGGTCTCCTATCTGACCGAGGGCCTTTACAATAGATATCCTGTCTTCGAAATTAAAAGCGGCTATCGATTTTTTCTCAAGCAGCCGGATTAAATCCGGAACAACATCTTTTATTCTGTTTGCACCTGAAATAACTACAGCCTGCCTGACTGAATTACCGGATTCCGGCTTCAGGTGCTTCCTGAGGGACTTAATACCGTAACCGTCCTTGGCCTTCAGCAGGTATTTTACAGCCTCAAGACTTACCTTCGGGTTTTCATGATTGCAGTATTCCCTTACCTTTTGAAGCGCTTCATTGCCGCCGCATTCATTCAGGATATAAAGCATATTTCTCTTTACGAACCACCTGCTGTCATCGAGACGTTTTACTGCTTCAGGGATTGCCTTTTTACCAAAACCGGTAATCAGGACGATAATGAATTTTCTGATTGACAGTGATTCTTCGTCAATGAGCGCATCCATTAATGGCGGTATTAAATTCTCACCATAATGTTCACAAAGCAGAAAAGCATCTCCCCTCTTTTCTTTGCCTGATATTCTTAAAGAATTGATAAACGATGAGATCAAATTCGGTGAAAGGTGATCCTGGAGAGTGTCGGATGTTGAATCGGAAAGCCGGTCCTTAAAACCGCTTGATTCTAACATACTGTATGTTTTAAGGACCTCTTGATACCGGCCGGCATCTATGAGTTGCTCGGTGCGGTATTTCAGGATATTGATAAAAAATTCAATTTCTTCCTCGGGAACGATATCAGGCGTATAGGATGAAACAAGGTCAAGGACAATTTGATGGAAGATATTATCGAGATGCTCATCATTTAACTCATTTTCGATTTCCCTGGCCCGTTCGATATTTGTTTTTTCCGCATCAAATTTCAGGAGGTTTTGGATTTCCTGCTGATATGAATCAGACACAAAGGCATTGAAGTCGGCTTTATCCAGGAGAGAGGTGATTTCCGGGGAAAGGAGTATATCATCCTCAACAAGCTTCCCGTTATAACTGGGGGCATCGGAATTTTCATGATGAAGAGATGAAAATTTATCAAGGACATTCTTGAGCGCTTCCGGGATGGCCGTTATTTGCTCATCAATGGCGCCGAGTAAATTTATCACATCGTCGGCAGACATCTCATGAAGAAGCCGTTCAACTGAATTCAAATCCTTAGATAGAGTCCCGACCATTGAGGCGAGGAAGTGCCGCTTTAGTTCAGGCCGTAGCCCGTCAATAAAATCCATGAGTTTTTTTAAATCCTGGCCCGAAAAAGCCCTTTCCGAAGATTTCTTTACATATGAAGCAATTATTCTGTCATAACTCTCTTCTTTAATGTTGTCCGCATCCGCTTTGTTAATTGTTTCCGCGAGCTTCCCTGGAGGCAATGCATTTATAAAATCAGACGCATCTTTATCCTGTAATCTTCCCTCAAGCATTTCAAATACATACTGTTCCCAGAGTGGCACTTTGCTGTTTTCCCGGTCTGTCCTCCCCTCAACTAATTTAAAAGCTGAAAAATCAATGGCCGCTATCCTGATGTGGGGCATAGTGTATTTTTTAAGCAGTTCATTTACATCATCAGGAGACGGGTTCCGGACATTCTCTGATATGAATTGATTAAATGAGTATAGTTCATCTTTTGTTAATCCGTTTATAAATGTTACATAAGCAACGTTCATCTTGCTGAGGCGCCTGGCAAATTCCTTATAGACCGGGTTTTTTTTATCAAGATAGAAGGAATCAATAATAAGAACGTCCTTTGCTACGGCAAGGGCAATTTCTTTTCTCAGATCAAAAAGTCTTTGCAGAAAGTCAAAAGCCCGGTCTAACGACTTTTTTACTATAGGATGGTTTTTGTTATAAATGGATACATTGTGGCGTGAAATATTTAATTCGATGATAGCGTCACTTAGTAATCGAGCATCGAGAGGAAGGTTGTCGGTTGCTTTAGCCATAATAAAATATATTGCCCCCTGTAAAAATGTGCCGAAGTAAAGCCCTACATAGTCTTATCGACTTTCAAAAAAAACAACTTAATACTTTGAGAGATATTTAATCAAAAGAATTCCTCGCAGCTCTGCTTCGGGGTTGTTCATTCCGGGAAATGCATTATTTGCGTCCGGAGGAAACATGCTTTTATAGAAACGCTAAGTGGTAAGAGTGCCGATAAGTTTCAGCAGGGAAAGCTTCAGGTCATTGTCCGTTTTTATAAATTTCAGTCCTGATTCATAATAATGCGAGGCATCTTCATTTGAATTCCCATCCGCTGTCAGGGTGGACCAGACTAATTCACCGGCTGACAGTATTGCTTCATTATCGTTATAAAAAAGTTTGATATTATAGTCGTTGCCGACGGGCAGGCGCTGCCTGGATTGCAGGCACACTCCCTTGAGACTTATATTCATTATCCTGATCCTGTCCGAGCCGTTAAGTCTTGCCCAGCAGCTGCTTCCGGTCCTGATGCGCCTGTATGCGCGTCTTTCCGAGACCTTATAATTTAACGGCTGCAGTTCCTGTTTTTCTATCTTATGGTGCATCTTGTCCTTATACATTAATTCGTCCGCCATAGAAAGAAGTTTATCAATGGAGCACATCTGTGCCGGGTCGTGACGCACGATACCAAGGCTCAGCAACAACTCATAATTGCGGCCGCTCTGTTCATTGTGAATTCTCAAGTTGTCCTTCAGATGTTCGATAATTATGTTTTCAATATCAGGTTCGGAGTGCTCCGTCAAGAGCACGGCAAACTCGTCTCCGCCAATACGGGCGATTATATCGGAATCGCGAAATGTCTTCTTAAGTATATTTGCGGTATCCACCAAAGCCTGATCACCTGCTTTATGGCCGAGCTCATCATTTATGTTTTTCATGCCGTCCAGGTCTAAATATAAGAGAGACAGCGCTCTCTTGAAACGGGTCGACAGTTTGCAGTGTTTTTCCGAAAGGGTATAGAAACCGCGCCTGTTGAAAAGTCCCGTCAGTTCATCAGTTAGCACTGCCGCCTGCAGCTGCTCTTCCATTTTTTTGCGCTTTCTCATATCACGCATCGAGCAGAGAATCCCGGCAAAGCCTCCTTTGTCATCAAGAAGGGGGGTCTTTGCAACCTGGAACCAGATAGGGCCTTCTTTCCCGGTGACTTCCTCATCCTGGATCTTTTGCCTGCCGGTTTTCATTACTTTTTTGTCACAATGACGATACCCCCTGGCCTCTTCAGGGAGAAACAGATCGAAATCGGTCTTCCCGATGATTTCATTCTTCTGCCTGCCGATAAAATTGCAGAAAGCCGAATTTACATGCCGGTATACCATTTCTCTGTCTTTAAGCACAATAAGGTCGGGTGTTGAGTTGATAATAGTATTTAAAAGGTTCCTCTTTTTCAGTAAACTTTTTTCCGCCTTTCTGAACCCGGTGATGTCCCTGATCGCGCCGATCCATTTGATAAGTTTTTTGTTTTCAAAGACCGGAATGGCGTGCTCGTTCCAATAGCGATAAGTTCCGTCCTTTCTGAATACACGGTATTCGAAATGGCCGTTTCCACCTGTTTCAACACAGCGTTTGTAAGCTGCCATTACCTTTCCAATATCTTCATGATGAATAATTGCCGTCCAGACTTCGGGTGTATCCGGGAATTCGCCATCAGCGTATCCCAGGCATGAATCGATGTCTCCGACCCAGTGCGCGGTTTCGCTTTCAACATCATAATCATAAATAATATCAATAGCGGCGACAGCGGCCAATTGAAACCGCTGCTCGCTTTCACGCAGTTCCTTTTCCGCTTTTTTGCGTTCGGTGATGTCCCTGATAACGCCGTAGTAGGATAAAAGTTTACCTCCGGGAGCGTGATTGGGAATAATAGAGCTCTCCACCAGGCGGA
>JAUVPO010000173.1 GCA_030598625.1 Deferribacteres bacterium
AACGGACACAAGATCGATCTGAAATCCCCTTTAGGCAAAGAGGTTATCCTCGTTCTTGAGTCTGACCCCAGCATAACGCATCCTCTTTTTGGGCTGAACATCCTTCAGGCACAGAGGGAGGGATCAAAGCTCATCGTTGCCGACAGCAGAGAGACAAAGCTGACTAAGCACAGCACCAACTGGACAAACATTAAGCAGGGGACAAGTGTGGCGTTCCTGAACGGAATAATGAAAATTATGATGGACAGGGGTCTTTATGATAAGGAAAATGCCGCAAAGATCAAGGGGTTTTCAGCGCTTGAGGAATCGTTAAAAGAGTACACCGCTGAAAGAGTCTCCTGGATTACAGGGATCACTGAAGAAGAGCTTGTTGCCGTAACAGAGACGCTTGCCAATGCCGAAAGCAGAATGCTCACTCTTTCCATCGGCGCTTCTGAAAATACAAAGGGACTGGATACGGTCCTTGCAGCAGCAAACCTGATCAATCTTCTTGGTGAGAGTCCGGATGCCCTCCAGATCCCGGCAGAATACGCCAATACCTTCGGCCTTTATCAGATGGGAATAAGGCCGGATGGCGGACCGGCCTATCAAAGGTTTCAGAATTCCGGTAAAGACGCTGTCGAGATGCTCTATGAACCCTACTCTCTCAAGGCCCTTTATGTAATGGGAGCAGACCCTGTTGTAAGCTTCCGCGATAACTCAAATATTATCACGGCCCTGAAGTCATTATACCTTCTGATTGTACAGGATATAGCGTTTACAGAGACTGCGAGATTTGCTCACGTTATACTTCCGGCATCAAGCTGGGCGGAAAAAGACGGCACTTATACTAATTCAGAAGGAGTTACACAAAAGGTCCACAAGGTAATTGATCCAACGGGCCAGTCACTTCCCGACTGGCAGATCATTAAAAACCTTGCGTCTGCTATGGGAAAGGACATAGATATAAAAGACAGAAAGGACATTGAATGGGAGATAAACTCGTTGCTTGATGCACATCAGGAATTACCTCTCACAACACGCGCCTTCAGCCCTGTTCAATATGAACCCGGTGAAAAACCGGATAAAGAGTATCCGTTGAATATGGTCCTGAGAGATGTATTGCCTCATGCGGGCAGTATATCAACGAGGTCGAAAACACTTGCTCTTGTTGCATCCGAGGCGCTGCTTGAGATTAACGGGAAAGATGCTGAACGGTTCGGCATTTCGGACAACGGACATGTCAAGGTAACGTCCAGACAGGGCACGGCTTATCTCAAAGCGTCTGTCTCCGACAAGGTCCCTGACGGCATTGTCTATGCACCGGCATATTTCCCTCACAGTGGAGTTAGTGTCCTCACGGGCCATTCGGGTAAAGGAAAAATTACTATGGATGCGGTGAGGATTGAAGCAACATAATGTTTTTGATGTAGGGGCACGTTGCAGCGTGCCCCTAAGCGGGCAATATAATTGCCATAAGACTGATTTGCAGTTTATTCATATTAAAATGAATCATCCCGCAGCATAACTGCGAGGTCTCACAACGAAAAAATGTATTCTAATGAATGATTAATAAAATCAATTTCAAATAATTATTCATTTGATAATTGATAATTAATCATTATTCATTCACCTGACCCTTGAACCGGCTCACCTTCGTTTCTTTATAAATCCCCTAAAATATTGTATTCTTAATACGCAAAACCATTATGAAATTAAAGATATGGCATAAAATGATCATCGGAATCTCCATTCCTTCATTTATTGCCGTTTCAGGCGGTATTCTTACTTACGGATATATCAACGATGTAAAAAACAGACAGGGTGTCGTTGCCGTTGCGGATGACTTGAAAGAACATGTGCTTGAAATCAGGAGGAATGCAAAAAATTTTCTTCATTACAAACATGACGAACAGATTAAAAGTCTCCGGGACGCGGTATCGCTCTTCTCCGGTTCAATCAGTAAAATCCCTTTAGAGACCGTTGTAGAGATCGGGATTGGGGAAGTTTCCAGGCTTAAAGAGAATGTCGAAAAATATTCCGGGATCATAGACGAACTGGACATTGCATTCGGTGAAAAAGCAGCTATTACAAAGCAAGTCAGTGAAGAAGGCAGAAAACTTGAAGCCCTTGTAGCAACAAACAAACTCGCGAAAGAGCTTTCAACGAGCTTTGTCCTTCATCTCAGACTGTTAGAAAAAAACTACATGCTTTTACGCAATGAAAAATCTTTCCGCGAACTGAGCAGCGTCCTTTCGCAGATAAAAAATGTAACGCCATTTTGTTATGGCTGTGCTCAGTATACTGACTCGGTCCAGAATCTTTTCAGAATAAATCGGCAAAGTGATTCACTGACAGACAGTTTACAGTCTTTCGGTGACAAGCTCGAGAAAATCACAGGGGAAGCGTCCAGGCGTGAGAGACAAAAGATCAACTCTTTTATTGACCGCTCCCAGAAACTCCTGCTTTCGGCCCTTATCCTGCTTCTCTCACTGGGTCCCTTTTTAGTATACAAAACAGCCTCGTATATAGTTGCGCCTATTAAGAGAATAGCCGGGATTACAAGGAAAATTTCCGGTGGAGACCTGACCCTGAGGGCTCCGCTTAAAGAGCAGGATGAAACCTACTCTCTCGCTGTGTCCTTTAATACGATGCTTGATAATCTGCAACAGACACAACTGTCATTAAAAGAAAGTCTTGATCTGTTGAATGAAAAACAGGCACAGCTTGTGGAATCGGAAAAACGGGCGTCCATGGGTTTCCTCGTTGCCGGAGTTGCGCATGAATTAAACAATCCATTAAATAACATTTCTCTCAGGGCGGAAATAGTAAAGGAAGAGATAAGAAAATATTCTGATGAAATGCTGAACAATTATGTGCAGGACATCGTAACGCAGAGTGAACGCGCTCATCACATTATAAATAATTTACTTGACTTTGCAAGGGCGCGTAAATCTTCCGGTATGGAAAAACAGGACATTGTCCTTATCGTCAAAGACTCCTTAAAGCTTGTTGAAAACCAGCTGAAAGTTAATAACATCAAGGTGGAAAAAGAGATACCTGACGGAAGTTTTTATGTTAACGGAAATCGGAGCAAACTGGAGCAAATATTAATCAGCATCATTACTAACGCCATCCAGGCAATGAAGGACGCAGGCACATTTACCGTAAGTGTCAGGCCAGATAGCGAGAACAGAAATATACTTATTAAAATAAAAGATACGGGGAAAGGCATACCTGAGGATGATATTAAAAATATCTTTCAACCTTTCTTTACGACAAAACCTCCCGGTGAAGGCACAGGTCTGGGATTGGCAGTCAGTCATACTCTTGTGACGGAACATAATGGAGAAATCAGCGTAGAAAGCAAAGAGGGTTCAGGAACGACATTTACCGTAAAATTACCGCGTTATGAAAAAGAAGAAGGATAGTGTTTGACTTTTATCTTTTTTTTATATTGCATATTTCCCGTTTCCGGGCTATTATCACCCTCCGGAGCGTTTCGGTCTGTAGCCTATCTTCTCCAGTGCTGCCATGACCGCATCGCAGTGTTCGCCCTGTATCTCAATTGCAGTGTCTTTGACAGCCCCGCCTGTACCAAACCCGGCCTTCAATTGTTTAAGGAGAAACTTCATCTCCTTCTGCGGCATCTGAACTCCTTCAATGACTGTGACCGACTTCCCTCCCCTGCGTTTCCGGTCATGCCGGACAGTGACTTTTTGCTGCGCAGGGGGCAGAGCAGGATGGTTATTTTTTTTGGCCGGTTTTTCTTTCCGGGGGATGGATTGGTCAGTGGAATATACTAATTTCGAATTTTCATTCGGCATGGGTTGATTTTATCATAAGCGGGTGATTGGAATTCGGAAAATAGGGACAAGTCTTGCATCGTACCTTAACCATACGACTAACCGTTGAGTAGTGGACACCAAAGAAAAGAAACGAAGGGGGGCTAATAACCGTTCCAGCAGTTCCAACCGTTTGAGCCGCTTGAGCCGCTTGAGCCGCTTGAGCCGCTTGAGCCGTTAAGCTGTTCAAGCATTTGAAACCGTTCAAGCGATTCAATCGGTTACTACATTATTTTTTAAACCTCTCTCCTTTATACGGACTCTTTCTTAGATATTTAATGAAGTTGTTAATCATAATTGACAATTTCCTGCATTTATCAATTAGCACATCACATTTGTCTTTATTAATGTATTTCTGATCCCCGGCTATGTATATCTGACATCTGACCTCACCGCTTGAACCCTTGGCAATGGAAAGAAATGTATAAGCTCCTGATTACCTCCTCTTTCATATCCTTCAGCAATATTTGACATAATTGAAACAGCGGCCCTTCTTATCTGATCTTTTAGCCCATAATCCCTGCAAAACAATTTACCGTTAGTTATTTCATAAATTTCATTGGTCAGCTCTCTTGATAATTTCCATACTTCCAGATCCTCAAAATGATTAATGCCCATTAAATTTTCCTTTTGATAATAACGGTTCCAGCAGCTTGAGCCATTAAAAAACCGTTCCAGCAGTTCCAACCGCTTGAGTCGCTTGATCCGATAAACTGTTCAAGCAGTTGAAACCGTTCAAGCTGTTCAAGCAGTTGAAACA
>JAUVPO010000032.1 GCA_030598625.1 Deferribacteres bacterium
TGTTTAAATCCTATCTTTCGTTTGCAGTCATCCTAAGTTATGTACCGTAAGAAACAACATCCCCTATCTTCATAAAATCCCCCTTTTCAAAAGGGGGAGATATTAAAGGAGAACTTTTCATAAAAACAGCAATCAGCGCTTATAAACAAAATGCGGTCAATACGCATCATGCATTATTCTTATAGATTGATAGAACTAATCGATTTTAAAGACTTTGGAATGGAGCGGGCGACGGGACTCGAACCCGCGACCCCAACCTTGGCAAGGTTGTGCTCTACCACTGAGCTACACCCGCAAATAAAGTTGAAACGTTGAAAGTTGAAAATTAGATATTAAAAAATTCGCTTTTAATACCGGCTAAAGGGCATATTGCCATAAGCCCTCTTAACTCTTAACTTAATACAATTAATAGTCTATAATAGACATCTAAAATAGTAATTAATAAAAGCCGGTTTTGTCAAATGATATACCCTGACTATAACGAATTTAAAAAGAAATCCAGAAAAGGCAATCTCATCCCTGTTTACAGGGAGATACTGGCTGATCTCGACACCCCGTTGTCCGCATTCCTTAAATTAAGAGAAAAGACCGGTTTTCTCTTCGAAAGCCTTGAAGGAGGAGAAAAATGGGCGCGGTATTCCTTTATCGGGAGCAACCCGTCCGTGATAATCGAAGGGGAAGGGAAAGACCTGACCATTAAAAGAGGAAACCGGGAAGAAAGGGTCAAGGCGAAAAACGACCCCCTTGAAATCATCTCGGCAGAGTTGAAAAAATATAAACCTGTAATTATGCCGGGGCTGCCGAGATTCTTCGGCGGTTTTGTCGGCTATATCGGTTATGACGCCGTGCGCCACTTTGAGAAAATCCCGGACCATCATCACACCGGACCCGGTCTTCCCGATATATTTATGATGCTTACCGATACACTGGTGGTTTTCGACAACATAACTCACAGGATTAAAGTAATATCAAACGCCCACATTGAAGATGGTACTAAAGAAGCGTATGAAAAGGCATGTGCAAAGATCGACCGCATAGTCCGGAAACTTCAATCAGGGGTTGCCATACCTGAAAGTTCAACATCATCTCAAAACAGGTCTTCGGAAGGATTTACCTCTAATTTCTCAAAGGACGATTTTTTAAAGGCCGTGAAAAGGACAAAGGAATATGTGAAAGCGGGTGATGTAATCCAGACTGTAATATCGCAAAATTTTCAGCGTGATACGGACATCCCGCCGATAAACGCATACAGGGCGTTGCGTGTCGTAAATCCGTCCCCGTATATGTATTATCTTGAAACGGGGAAATGCACGCTCGTCGGGTCTTCACCTGAGATACTGGTCAGGCTTGAAGGAGATACTGTAGAGCTCAGACCAATAGCGGGAACGAGGAGAAGAGGGAAGACGGCAAAGGAAGACTTGAGTATGGAAAAAGAATTGAAGTCTGATCCAAAGGAAATCGCGGAACATATCATGCTTGTTGATCTTGGCAGAAATGATGCCGGAAGGATTGCTGCAACAGGCAGTGTAGAGGTCACCGAACTGATGTCGGTTGAAAGATATTCTCACGTCATGCATCTTGTCTCCAATGTCGTCGGCAAGCTTGGGAAAAAGCAGGACGCCTTTGATGTCCTCAGGGCGTCATTTCCGGCAGGCACGGTTACAGGCGCCCCAAAGATACGGGCAATGGAAATTATCGAGGAACTTGAGCCCGCAAAGCGCGGACCCTATGCCGGTTCCGTGGGATACTTTGACTTCTCCGGCAATATGGACATGTGTATTACGATAAGGACAATTATCTTTAAAAACAAAAAGGCTTATATCCAGGCAGGGGCAGGAATAGTGGCGGATTCAGACCCTGATAAAGAATATGAAGAAACCGTAAACAAGGCCAAAGGAATGTTTAAGGCAATAGAAATGGCAGAGAAAATGTAGGGAAAAGTTACGGGGGTTGAAAGAATATGCTTTTGATGATCGACAATTACGACTCTTTTACTTACAACCTGGTCCAATATCTCGGTGAACTGGGTGAAGATATACGGGTTTTTAGAAACGACAGGATAACAATTGCAGGGATCAAAAAAATGGACCCTGAGAGAATCGTTATCTCTCCAGGTCCCTGCACACCAAACGAAGCCGGCATATCGGTTAAGACCGTGCAGCATTTTGCCGGGAAAATCCCGATTCTCGGGGTATGCCTCGGTCATCAGTCCATTGGCGCAGCTTATGGAGCAAAGATAGTAAATGCCCCCAGATTGATGCATGGTAAAACATCCATAATTTATCATGACGAAAAAACAATCTTTAAAAACCTCCCGAATCCTTTTGAAGCCACAAGATACCATTCATTAATTATCAAAAAAAATACCCTGTCTGATGACTTTGAAATAACGGCATGGACAGACAGAGACGAGATTATGGGGATAAGACATAAAAAGCTCCTTGTCGAGGGGGTCCAGTTCCATCCTGAGTCGATACTTACAAAGGTTGGAAAAGATTTGCTCAGGAACTTTTTAAAGATGAAAATTTCCTGACCTTCCAAACATCTTTCAAGTTAAGTAAAAAAATCATCGGCCTGAACATGAGACATTACAAATCTGTTATACTTAAGATTCTCAACGCATATCCCGCAAAGAGATAAGTGAAACAAATTATTATCCACAATCTTACTGAGACAACATGAAACTTCACCATCATACGGCTTTTTCAACGGTAATTTCAGGGATACTGTACATTATTTTCAAATCATGGGGGCTTGCCATAGCCTGCTTCATATCAGGAATATTCATCGATTTAGATCATATTGTCGATTATACCCGCGAGCATGGCCTGCCATTTAACATAAAAAATTTCTTCAGGGTAAATTATATGGCTCAGTACAATAAAATTTTGCTGTTATGGCATGGATGGGAATGGCTGGTCTTACTTAGTGCAGCAGCCTGGTTGACAGACTGGAACCCATGGATTACCGGTATACTTATCGGATTTAGTCAACACCTTGTTCTTGATAATATTAACAGCGGCTCAAGATGGAGTTATTCTCTATTTTGGCGATGGAGACAAGATTTTGATTTCGACACAATTTTCCCGAGAATGAAAAAATACAAATATAATATGTCAAATGCTTCTCAAATGAATTCAAAAAACAATTAGTTCTTTCTCTTCAATCTTGACCCGGTTCTTTTTTCCCCGACCATATGATAAAATTAGTCAATTTCTATTGTGGAGGTTAGCCAATGATCAAGGACGCAATAAATCTGTTAATTCAGGGTAAGCATCTATCTGAAGAAGATATGGCCGCCTCTATGAGGGATATAATGGAAGGCCAAGCCACCGACGCGCAGATTGCGTCATTTCTGACCGCCCTCAGGATAAAAGGAGAGACCGTCAAGGAAATCACGGGCGCTGCAAAGATTATGAGGGAAAAGGTGACAAGAATAAAAGCTCCGGAATATACTGTTGACACTTGCGGCACCGGTGGTGATATGTCTAATACCTTCAACATCTCTACCACAGCTGCCCTGGTTGTTGCAGCCTGCGGTGTGCCGGTTGCGAAACACGGCAATCGTTCCGTGTCAAGCAGCTGCGGGAGTGCGGACGTACTTGAAGCGCTTGGCATAAAAATAGACCTCGATCCCCCCAAAGTCGAAAGATGCCTTGAGTCAACCGGATTCGGATTTATGTTTGCGCCGTTATTCCACCCCGCGATGAAATACGCGATCGGACCGAGACGGGAGATGGGAATAAGAACAGTATTTAACATTTTGGGTCCCCTTACAAATCCCGCCGGCGCTGAAAGACAGATATTGGGGGTTTTTAGTGATTCGCTTATTGTGCCGCTGGCAAAAGTGCTTGCCAATCTCGGCATTAAACACGCATTTATAGTCCACGGAGAGGACGGGCTCGATGAGATAACCAATACGGATAAAACAAAGATATCAGAATTAAAAGAGGGAGTAATTGACAGTTATTCTCTTAATCCCGAAGAACTTGGCTTTGAGAAAGCTAAAAAAGAAAGCCTCATCGGTGGAAATGCCGGGGATAACGCAAGAATAACTATAGATATACTAAAAGGGGAAAAGGGGCCGAAAAGAGACATTGTTACCATGAATGCCGCAGCAGCTATTGTAGCGGGAGACAAGGCGACCAGCCTTAAAGAAGCGGCTGAAACTGCCCTGGAAGCGATTGATTCGGGGGCGGCGTTTGAAAAATTAGAAGAGATAAAAAAGGTAAGCAATAGTTTATAAACGCTAAGCCGGACAAGCGGGAATGACATAACATGCACAATAATTTATGACGCTGCGTATAGAACCCGTGTGTTAAAATTAACCATGTTGATTTTATCTTTTCAAGGAAGTGCCTCTGAAAGAGTCATTGCTGAATCATTAAATATCCTGAAAAACAGCGGTGTCATAGCTTATCCGACAGAGAGTTTTTACGCGTTAGGGGTCCTGGCAACAGATGAAATCGCGATCAGGAAACTTTTTGAACTCAAAAAGAGACCTGCAGAAAAACCCCTGCCGATAATAGTCGGCAGCATAGAAATCCTGAGATCTATTGTAAAAAGCGTTCCCGCCCAGGCAGAAAGTCTAATGGAAAAATACTGGCCCGGCCCTTTAACTATCATATTTGAGGCTAAAGATAATGTGCCTCCATTATTAACCGGAGGAACAGGCAAGGTAGCGGCGCGGATTCCGGGGAAAGGTCCTGCCCTCGACCTTGCAGCGGCAGTACGGGCACCAATTACGGCAACAAGCGCCAATCCTTCAACAAAACCGCCCGCAGAAGAACCGATCAGAGTCGCGGATTATTTTGGAGACAGCCTGGATTTAATTATTGACGCTGGAAGAACTCCGGGCGGCAAGCCATCGACAATTGTTGATGTTACTGTTGAACCGCCAGGGATCTTAAGGAAAGGGAGTATTTCATTAGATTCAATATGAAAATTTCAAATCTCTACTTACAAAAAAAGAAGTTTTATCTTATTCCTATCATTGTTAATATATGATAAGTCAGCCAGGCCACTGCCGCTGTCATCGGGAGTGTAAAAATCCATGCAATCATTATCTTTCTTGCAACACCCCACCGTACCGCTGTAAGTCTTTTCGTGGCGCCCACGCCCATAATACTCGTTGTGATGACATGCGTTGTGCTTACAGGAAGTCCTAAGGAACTGGCGCCAACAATAATCGCTGTTGCCGCGGTTTCAGCGGCAAATCCGTGGACCGGCTGGAGTTTCAACATCTGGTGGCCAAGTGTTTTGATTACCCTCCAACCGCCTATGGCCGTACCGAATCCCATAGCAAGCGCACAGATTATTATCACCCAGGAGGGGACTTCAACACTTGTGATAAAACCACCGCTGACGAGGGCGAGGGTTATTACTCCCATTACCTTTTGCGCATCATTCATGCCGTGACTTAATGCCATAAAACCCGCGGAAACAATCTGTAATCTTCCAAAGTGTTTATTGATTATTCCGGGAGAAACATTACAAAAAACTCTGATAATTAATTTCATAAAAAGGTAACCAAAAACAATACCGATAAAAGGGGATGTAAGCAATGCTGTGAAGATCTTGGTCAGCCCTGACAGGTTAAGCTGTTCATATCCTCCCAGATGAGCAACACCGGCTCCTATTATACCTCCGATTAGTGCATGTGACGCGCTGACCGGCAAACCGAATAATGTCATTACACCATTCCAGACAAAACCTGAGAGCAATGCGGCGGCTACAACAGTCTGGGTTATATCGGATGGGTTTACTATACCTTTGCCTATTGTCCTGGCAACCGCCGTTGAGAGAAAAGCGCCGGCTACGTTCATGCCGGCAGCCAGCAGCACGGCTTGCAGAGGAGTCAGCACCCTTGTCGAAACCACTGTGGCGATTGCATTAGCGGAATCATTCCATCCGTTGCTGATTTCAAAGAGAAGAGCTATTGTAACTACCGCAATTATTATTGTCTCAGGCATGCTTAAGGACTATGCTTTCGAGGATATCTGCAACATCTTCACACGTATCATTTGCTTCTTCAAGGTGTTCGTATACTTCCTTCCACTTAATAACAAGGATAGGGTCTTTTATATTATCGAAAAGTTTGACAAGTCCTGCCCGGAAAATCCTGTCTCCCCTGTTTTCAAGCCGGTTTATCTCGATGCAGTACTCCTGTATATATGAATATTTCTTGTTCTTGAGGGCGCCTATAGCCTTTGTTATATAATCCGTGGTTTCAAGGAGAGTTTTTGAAAGATCTACAGCTTCTGACGGGGCATACTCCAGTTTAAACAACACCGCCCTGTCCGCTGAAGCCCAGATTAAATCCAGGACGTCATCAATGCATCCAACAAGCGCATGGATGTCTTCCCTGTCAACAGGGGTCAGAAAGGTCTTGTTAAGCTTACGCATTACCTCATGCGTAATCATATCTCCTTCCTGCTCTGCTTCATATATCTCTTTTGCCTTGATTTCAGCGAGACTCAAATCTTCCATCATTTCAACGAGAAGCTTTGCGCTTTTATTAATATTGAGGGCTGCTTTTTCGAACATGCTGAAAAAATCGGTTTCTTTGGGAAGGAACTTTCTTAACATTATTTGACCACTTTAAAATTCTCTTTGATTTCCGGTTAAAAGAATACTAAAATCTCGACTTAATGTCAACAAGAACAAATTTATAGAATTATAAACCATAACCAAGTCTGTTTATCCTATACCTTAACTTTATTGTATACTCTCTGATAAAAGCGAACCGGCGCTTTCATCCAGCAGAAAAAACAATTTACCTTTTTGCGGCCTGATCATTGCTGCCGGCAGCAAACTATCTTCTTTTTCCACTACCTCTTTAATAGTTTTGGCCTTGTTGACCCCGGCAGCCAAAAACATAATATTATCCGCATTATTGATAACAGGGAACGTAAGGGTTATTCTCTCTTCCTTTGTTATATCAGGTGAAGAAACTGCAACAGCCAGATGTCCGTCTTCCTCTGAAGATGCGATATCAGGGAAAAGGGATGCGGTATGACCATCTTCGCCTATACCGAGCAATATCAGATCAAACCGGGGCAATTTGTCATATTGTGTTTTAAAGTAAGAAATCAAGTCCTGTTCATATCTTTCTGCTGAAACCCGTGGTGAGGGATGTGACGTTAAAATCGGATATATGTTCTTTGCGGGAATTTTTACGTGGCGTAACAGTATCCGATTTATCATGTGGTAATTGTTTTCGTCATTTTCATACGGCACAAATCGCTCATCAACCATGAAAACATCTGTTTTACCCCATGGCAATGTTTTTTTGTCAGAGAGTTTTTGATAAAGAACTACAGGGGTTTTGCCTCCGGACAGCGCTACAGTAAAACGGTCCCTGTCCTTTATCGCTTTTTCAGAAATATCCGTCCATTTTTCAACGGCAAAACCGGTTATCTCTTCTATGTTCTTGAAAATCAGGATTTCTTTGCTTTTGTTAATCACGATTAAATTGGTCTGTTTACCATGTCCGCCACCGGCGATCTTCGATTTGTATTAATTCATCCGCTCTTTCCGGCCCCCATGTACCGGCAGCATAATTGGGGAACCCCGGCGCCCGGGTATTTTCCCATCTTTCGATTATAGGATCAACTACCGACCACATTTCTTCTATGCCGTCCTGCCGGGCAAATAAGGTTTGGTCCCCTTTGATGCAGTCAAGCAATAGCCGCTCGTAAGGCAGAGGAAAATGAACGTCGCCCTGCAAATCCCTTTCATAATTAAAACCCATGTTGACCGGATAAAGCTGATTGCCGATGCCGGGATGCTTAACGCCAATGTGCAAAGAGATCTCTTCATGGGGCTGTATTCCAAGCACCAGAATATTCGGTTCCCTTATTTCGCATCCTGAACTAAAAAGCCTGAGAGGAGGCTGTTTGAAGTGAATGCTTATTTCAGTAATGCGTTTCTTTAACCGTTTCCCTGTCCTGAGATAAAAAGGCACGCCTGCCCAGCGCCAGTTATCTATATAAAACCTGCCCGCAAAGAAAGTCGGTGTGTTCGAATCGGTAAAAGTGTCTTTTTCATCCCGATAACCGGGAACTTCTTTACCGTTTACTGTTCCGGCTCCATACTGGCCGCGTATTGTGAATTTGTCGATATATTCCCCGTTCATGGGCCTGATTGTTCTGTATACCTTTACTTTTTCATTACGAATATAATCAGCTTCAAAACCAATCGGAGGCTCCATTGCCACTAAGGCGAGAAGCTGCATCATATGGTTCTGTACAATATCCCTGACCACTCCCGCTTTTTCATAGAACCGGGCCCTGTTTTCAATGCCAATGGCTTCTGCTACCGTAATCTGGACATGATCGATATAACGCCTGTTCCAGAGCGGCTCAAATATGCTGTTGGCAAACCGGAAAAACATGATATTCTGAACGGTTTCTTTTCCCAGATAATGGTCAATCCGGTAAACCTGACTCTCATCGAATGCCTTTAAGATAAGATTGTTGAGATCAGCCGCGGACGCCCTGTCCCTTCCAAACGGCTTCTCCACTATAAGCCGGGGCTTAAACATGCCTTTGCAGAGGTTGCATAATGAAAGCTTTTCCATAATCTCAGGCAGAAACTGGGGAGGAACAGCCATATAATAAATTATTTCTCTTGTGCCTTTTTCAGTAGTTTTCGTAACTTCTTTCAGCAGACGGGAGAGTTCCCTGTAACTGTTTTCATCATCAAAATCGCCGGAAATGTAAAAAAGGTTTTTACTGAATTTTTCCCAGCATTCTCTGCGGACAGGCTCTTCGCCGAATTCCTCGATGGCTTTCTTTACGATCCCCCGGTAATCTTCATTGGATCTTTTACTGGAGGCAAACCCGATAACGGCAAATTCATCCGGGAAATTCTGATCGTAGCAGAGATGATGAAGCGTAGGCAGCAACTTCCTTTTACTCAGGTCACCGGAACCCCCGAATATTACCATCGTAAAAGGCCCTATATTAAATTTTTCCGGTAAAATTTCGCAGGATTGTGAGGTCCCCGCATTTACAGCAGAAATATCTGAATTGTTTTCAGACATCTTATAGTCCTTTTTAAGTCCGTGTCAGTCCCCGGCTGAGGATTTTTTTACCTCATGACCGCCGAATTCATTGCGCAGCGCTGCAATAACCTTGGCGCTGAAAGATTCCTCCTGACGGGAACGGAGGCGTTCCAGAAGCGATAAAGTAATGGACGGCGCCGGCACATCCATCTCAATAGCTTCCGCAACTGTCCAGCGGCCTTCACCCGAATCTTCAACATAGTCCCGGATTGAATTTAGTTCAGGGTCCTTTTTAAAGGCGCTCTCAGCAAGCTCCAGCAACCATGAACGTATTACACTGCCGTGATTCCAAAGGCCGGCTATTTTATGCAGGTCAAGATTAAATTCTTTCTTTGCATTCATTATTTCAAACCCTTCAGCATACGCCTGCAACATCGCGTACTCTATTCCGTTATGCACCATTTTCACGAAATGGCCGGAACCATGAGCGCCAGCATAGGCGTAACCGTTTTCAGGAGCCAGAGTTTTCAATAAAGGTTCAACCTTGTCAAAGACATTCTTATCACCGCCGACCATCATGCAATAACCAATCTCGAGCCCCCATATTCCTCCGCTTGTGCCTACATCAAGGAAAGAAATCCTGTCTTTATTAAGCTCTTTTGATCTGCGTATTGAATCCTTATAGAAAGAATTGCCGCCGTCGATAATTATGTCCCCCTCTTCCAGCAATGGAGCGATCCTGTTTATTGTATCTTCTGTAGCGTTGCCGGCGGGTACCATGATCCATATAATACGGGGCGCCGTCAATTTATCAACCATATCCCGGAGAGACTCTGCCCTTACAGCGCCTTTCTCCCCCGCCTTTTTCACAGCCTCAACTGTTCTGGCATATGCAACTATCTCATGGTTTCCACTCAGCAGGCGCTGAACCATGTTCATGCCCATTTTACCGAGACCAACAAAACCTGCCCTCATTATATATTCTCCTGCATTGATTTCTATTATAAAATCATTCTCGAATACTTTAACATACAGGATTAAGATTTTTTAACATTATTGCCTGAATTAACAAAAACTTATGATTTTTTCGATGGAAAAACCATGATATATATCATACGATTAATTTCCCCGTATCCCTCAATTTGATTTTTACCTGCCAATATGATATAAAAATAGACTCTTTGCTCTTACTTCCGGGAATGTAAGGGCTTGTCTTTTCTTTATGAAAAGAACCAATCCAGAAGGAGGTATTTAATGAATTATTACGAAAAGTTCCTGATCCTCGATCCTAACCTTGATAACAACATCCTTGAAGAAACAGTCGAAAAGATCAAGGAGGTTATTATCAAACAAGGAGGCGAGATACTGAAAAGTGAAAACTGGGGCAGCCGCAAGTTAGCGTATGAGCTAAACAAACATCAGAAAGGCACCTATATATTCCTGGTTTTCAAGTCCCCGCCGTCTACCATCGCAGAACTTGAGAAATACTGCAACGTAGTTGACCATATCATTAAGTTTATGGTCGTTAAGCTTACAAAGAAAAAACAGATAGAGGCTATTTTGCCGTCTCCATCCGATACAGCTTCAACGGACAGTGGCGATGATGTAAAATCCGTTACGGAAGAAGAGGTACAGACCGGGGAGCAGTTAACCGGGTCGGAGGACAAAAAAAATGTTTAATAAAGTGATCCTTATGGGTAATCTTACGAGAGATCCTGAATTGAGATACACCCCCCAGGGTACGTCCGTATGCAATTTCGGCATTGCCGTCAATCGCAAATATAAACAGGCCGAAGAGGTAAAAGAAGAAGTCACTTTTATAAATATAGTTGTTTTCGGCAAACAGGCCGACACATGCGGACAATATCTTAATAAGGGCAGCGCGGTCCTTGTTGAGGGCAGACTACAGGAGCGGCGCTGGGAGACTGAAGAGGGCCAGAAAAGGAGCAAGCATGAAGTCGTTGCCCAGAATGTGCGTTTCCTCTCACGGAAACAGGGGTCCGTTGATAACAGTTCGTTTGGAGGAGGAGAAACTCTTCGTCCTGATGAAACAACTGAAATAGAACCTTTTTAAATTGAATAAAAAATTAAATAAAGGAGCAAAAATTGCGTTATAGAAGATTTCAGAGAAGAAAATTTTGCAAATTCTGTGCGTCAAAGATCGATTTCATTGACTACAAGGACATAAAAACCCTCAGACATTATCTTACGGACAAGGGAAAGATAGTAGCCGGCAGAATGACGGGAAATTGCACAAAACACCAGAAAGAACTGACACGGGCAATTAAAAGGGCGAGGAATATTGCCATTTTGCCTTTTGTAGAGAAATAATGAGAATACCTAAAGGTTGGGTGCGCGTTTTATCAAGAGAAATCATTGAAAATCTCTTGTCGAAGGAGCAGGTTGAATTAAAGGCGCCCAGGGAACAGGTTGTTAATTTACTGGAAGAGTTAGTAATCGAAGAACTTACAGTTGAAGACACTCTTAATAAAGAAGTGAGAGAAATGCTCAAGAAATACGAAGGTGAGATAGAAAAAGGACAGCTTGACTATCGCAGGCTTTTTGAAATGACAAAACAAAAACTCGTTAAAGAACGCAATATTATTTTATGAGGCTCTCTGACGATAAAATAAGCCATATTTCCCATGTTGTCCTTAAAGGCCTTCTTGATAAGGAAGCTATTATCGCTTTGACGGAAGAAGGCGGGATCAGACGCGAGATAAAAAGGGTGATTGTCAGGGGACTAAAGATCGCGGGAGATATTGATGAATCGGTCACGAAAAAACTGCGGTCTTATTCAAAGAAGATATATGAAGGCAGCCCTGAATGGGATGTCCTTTATCAAAAATTTTTTGAAGAAGAATCCGCTAAAAAAGGCAGGGTATAGCTCAACTCACGCGAAAAATCATCTTTTCCTAAAA
>JAUVPO010000129.1 GCA_030598625.1 Deferribacteres bacterium
AGATAATGGTTAGCATAATGAATCCTTATGTTGTTCTGGGTGCAGGGCTATTACTTGGCTTTGTCCTGTCACTCTTGTTCTATAAAGCAATTTCGGGCAAAAAATTGAAGGAAGCGGAGCGTAAAGTACAAGACGTGTTGCGAAATGCCGAGAGAGAAGCGGATTCCGTTAAAAAGGAAGCTCTGCTTGAAGCCAAGGACGCAAGCCTTCGTTTAACGACTGAAACCGAAAGAGAATTAAGGGAGCGTCGTTCAGAGCTGAACCAGCTTGACAAAAGACTGCGGCAAAGAGAAGCGATGTTTGATCGGAAGTTGGTGCAGCTTGACAAAAAGGAGATTAATTTCAACAGGCGGGAAAGGGATTTAAACAATCGGGAAAAAGCATTGCAGGCAAAAGAGCGTGATTGTGAGGCCCTTATGATCAAGCAGAAGGAAGTCCTGTCGCAGATTTCAAATCTTGGTATTGAAGAAGCGAAAAACGAGCTTTTCAGGAGAATCGAGGAGGAATCGAAATTCGAGGCTGCAAAGATAGCAAAACGGATTGAGGATGAAGCCATTGAGGCGACAGACAGGAAATCAAAGGAGATTATGAGCCTGGCAATTCAACGTTATGCAAGCGACTTCGTCAGTGATAATACCATCTCGACTGTCAGCCTTCCCGGCGACGAAATGAAAGGAAGAATAATAGGAAGGGAAGGGAGAAATATAAGAGCGCTCGAAGCCGCTACCGGGGTCGAGTTTATTGTAGATGATACTCCGGAGACGGTCTTGCTGTCCTGTTTCGATCCAGTGAGAAGAGAAATAGGAAGGATCTCTCTGGGACGTCTTATAAGTGACGGAAGGATACATCCGACAAGGATCGAGGATGTTGTCGAAAAAGTAAAAAAGGAAATCGATGCAACAATAAAAGAAGAGGGGGAAAAAGCAATCTTTGACCTTGGACTTCACGGTATACACCCCGAACTTGTGAAACTGGTTGGAAGACTCAAATACAGGACGTCCTACGGACAGAATGTCCTCAAGCATTCAATAGAGGTCGCGTACCTTGCAAGTGTCATGTCGGGGGAACTCGGGGTGGATTCAAAGCTTGCAAAAAGGGCCGGTATTCTTCATGACATAGGGAAGGCGGTTGACCATGAAATTGAAGGTTCTCATCAGTCAATCGGAGCCGATCTGGCCAAAAAATATGGGGAAAACGTGAAGGTAGTAAATGCTATTCAGGTCCATCACGGTGAAGGAGATCCCATAACCGTTGAGGCATCGCTTATAGCCGCTGCTGATGCCCTGTCTGCTGCGAGACCCGGAGCAAGAAAAGAGACTTTAGTGGATTATGTAAAACGGGTGGAAAAGTTGGAGCAAATAGCGACATCCTTTAACGGGGTAAACAAGTCTTACGCGATACAGGCCGGGAGGGAAGTAAGGATTATCGTAAAACCCGATGAAGTAAGCGATGAAGTTTGCTCCCAGCTTTCGAGAGACCTGGCAAAGAAAATCGAAGAAGAACTTACGTATCCGGGGCAGATTAAAGTTACCGTAATAAGAGAATCCAGATATGTAGGATATGCAAAATAAATAATAAATATGAAAGTTCTGTTCATAGGAGACATTGTCGGGAAACCGGGAAGAAGGGCTGTAAAAGAAGGGCTTCCCGATCTAATAACTAAATTGAAGATTGATTTTGTAATAGCCAATGTAGAGAATGCTGCCGGTGGCTTCGGAATAACAAGATCAATATGTGAAGAAATTTTTTCACTTGGAGTCAATATTCTCACATCCGGGAATCATATATGGGACAAAAAAGAGGCTGTCACATATATCGTAAAGGAAAACCGGTTACTAAGGCCTGCCAATTATCCTGAGGAGGCCCCCGGATACGGCAGTATTGTTATGAAGACACCTTCCGGAGAGAAGATTGCCGTTCTTAATCTCTCAGGAAGAATATTTATGAACCAGCTCGATTGTCCGTTTAAAGCTGCACAAAAACAGATTTCCGCGTTGAAGGAAGAAACGAAAAACATCATCGTTGATTTTCATGGAGAAGCGACTTCGGAGAAATCAGCGATCGGCTGGTTCCTTGATGGAGATGTAAGCGCTGTTCTTGGCACACATACGCACGTTCAGACAGCTGATGAAAAAATACTTCCCAAGGGCACTGCGTTTATAACGGATGTTGGAATGACGGGACCGGTTTGCTCAATTATTGGAGTAAATAAGGAGCAGATAATAAATAAATTTATCACTCAAATACCTACCCGCTTTGAAACGGCAAAAGGGGAGTCCATGCTTTCAGGTGTTGTTGTAGAAATTAACCCAAAGACAGGCATGGCGACTTCGATACAGCGGCTGCAACTGAATTTCCCCTTAACTGCAAGAAATTAAATTTTGTTCCTGAAGAAGAAATTTCTCGGGAAGCCACGCCTTGCAGGCAGGATTCTTCACTGCGACCCCCTTTTAAGGCAAGGCAATCTCTGCAATTTTTCCATAAGACCCGAGTTCTCCCAGGTCCTTATCATTGAAAATAATTCTCGTGCCTCCCGCATTGCCCGTTTTAATAACAAACTTTTCAAAGGCCGTCAGTTTTATCTCTTCTCCCACCCGCAAGAGCCATTCTTTAGACTTCCCGCCATCTATACTCACGGACACCCATGTTAGTTCCGTAGCCGTTACCTTAAGAATATTCTTTGCTGATTCCTCGTCTTCAGCGATTTCCGGTTCCCTGACTTCATTGACAGTTTTTTCAACAGGTTTTTGTTCAGTGATTTCCGGATCGACATCCTCAGCAACAAGTTTTTGTTCAGCGATTTCCAGATCGACATTCTCAGCAACAGTTTCTTCAGCAGGTTTTTGCTCAGTGATTTCCGGACCTACATCCTCAGCAACGGTTTCTTCAACAGGTTTTTGCCTGGAGATTTCAGTACTCGCGACTTCATTGGCGATTTCTTTAACAGGTTTTCGTTCATTGCGTTGAACAGTAAAAATTATCAAGATAACGAAAAGCAGAAGTGATGAGATTATCAATGCCGATTTATAATTAAAGACACTTGTTTTATGCGAAGATATCGGCTCGTCGGGAGGTTGGGGTGCTGTTTGATTTTTTAATAAGTCCAATATGTAATCATTTTCAAGCTCAAGCGCATCGGCATATACACGCAGGTACGCCTTTACAAATACTTCGCCGGGCAGCAAGTGATATTTGTCGTCTTCAATTGCCTTTAAGTATTCAATATTTATATTGAAGTTTCTGGCGATATTTTCAAGAGACTTTCTCTGTTTCTCTCTCTCTGTTTTTAAAATAGTGCCGACTGTTTCCATAATAATAAATTAATATTTAAGAAGTTCTATATACATTAATGCTTCTCTTCTTTTTTCGATATCTCCATCCGCATCCACCACTTCAGTGAAATGTTTCAGCGCCTTGCTTTTCCTGCCTGACCTGAGATAGATTTTCGCAATTTCAAAATGGGCATCTACGTAATCCGGCATTATGCCTATCGCTTTTTTAAATTCTTTGATTGCCGCATCGTCTCTATCAAGTTCTATATAGACAAGGCCGAGCCTATACATTGCAAACGGGAATACGGGATTCAGCATAAGGGCTTCCTTAATGGCATTTTCCGCATTAATATAATCGCCTTTTTTATAGTAAGCATATCCCTTACTTAGATGTGCCTTATCAGGCGAACGATATATCGGATTTCTTAACGCCGCATCGAAGGATTTGATTGCCTCATCCCAATTTTCAAGATCCAAAAAAACGGTCCCGAGATTATTCATCGCGTCTGAATAATCAGGATCAACCGCTATTGCCCGTTTGTAATATGATATGGCGTCATCATACTTTTTAAATCGGGCATGAACATAACCGAGGTAATTGAGGGCCTCTTTGCTATTGCGGTTTAGTTTGAGCGCCTTTTGGAATTCAATAGACGCTTCATTGAGCTGACCGTTGTTTAAGTAAGTACGCCCTATTTTATTATGTGTATTAGCCTGTTTTATGTATTCAGGATTTGAAATGGCGGCACATGAAAAAAAGAACATAGCCAAAAGCGCTGAACATAGAACGCTGTGCCGCAAAGCACAGCGCTTAACAAAGACAAGTGATAACGCCACCTGCGATGAAAATTCAATGAATCTATTAAGTTGTGTGGAACTGATATTACGATATGAATTTGCTGAAAGCTTCCCGGTCAAATAATGCCCTCCTGATCAGCTAACTTACCAGAATTCCGCAAACAAATTCAACTGTTCAAATCACATTTAGAGTCCGTGAGTGCTACTTCCCTTTATATTCCTCCATTATCTTATGGAGCCTTCCCTCTACAAAACCCTTGATTTCATCGAGGCGGGTTTTATCTGTGGCCTCAAATCGCAAGACAAGGACAGGTTGCGTGTTGGATGCACGTATGAGGGCCCACCCGTCATCGAACTTAATCCGGATCCCGTCAATGGTAATGGACTCATGCTCATTGAATGCATTTTGCGCCTTCTCAACGATCCCGAACTTAATTTCATCAGGACAGTCAAACCTTATCTCCGGGGTAGCAATAACGTCAGGCACATCGTTTAAAAGATTCTTTGTGCTGTAAGGCTCTCCCGCTTTTTTTATTATTTCAAGAAGCCTTATACCGGCATAAATCGCATCATCATAGCCGAGGTACCTGTGCTTAAAAAACAGATGCCCGCTCATCTCGCCTGCAAGCAATGCGCCTTCCTTCTTCATTTTCTCCTTAATCAGTGAGTGCCCGGTTTTCCACATGATAGGGGTCCCTCCATGCGCGGCGATGTCGTCATAAAGGGTCTGCGAACACTTTACCTCTCCTATTATTTTTGCGCCGGGATTGTCTTTAAGGATTTCTCTCGCAAAAATTATCATCAGTTTGTCACCCCATATAATATTACCGGTTTCATCAACGACCCCGATCCTGTCTGCATCGCCGTCATATCCGATCCCGGCATGGGCTTTTTCCAACTTCACCCTTTTGATGAGGTCCGACAGACTTTCCTCTAATGTCGGATCAGGGTGGTGATTGGGGAACCGTCCGTCAGGCTCGCAGTAGAGTTCAACAACCTCCGCTCCAAGGGCCTTCATGATTTTCGGCGCTACAAGACCTCCTGTTCCGTTGCCGGCGTCAACAACCACTTTAATTCCTGAGAGACTCTCAAATTTATCTTTTATAAAATTTGCATAATCATCAATCACGGGGTATTCCTCAACCGTACCGTTTCCACTTTTAAACTCGTTTGCATCAATTATTTTTTTGATGTCCTGAATTGCATCTCCGAAAATTGTTCCCTTGCCGACGCTCAATTTAAAACCGTTAAACTCCGGCGGATTGTGGCTTCCGGTGATCATGACCCCGCCGTCAACAGGCAGTTTGTGAAGTGAGTAATACTGAAGAGGGGTCGGACACATTCCGAGGTCGATAACATCAATGCCGGATTCAGTGAGCCCTTTTATTAATAAGTCCCTGATGGCGGGTGAATGAAGCCTTGAATCCCATCCTATACTGATCTTTGCGCTGTTTCTTTTAATGGACTTGAGCAAATAAGAGGCAAAACCCCTGCCAAGAAGTTCAACTGCTTCCGGGGTTAAATCCTTTCCCCATATTCCTCTTATATCGTACTGTCTGAAAATAACCGGGTTTATCATTAAGTCTCCTTGATATTCATCCATTTGCTAATTATTATTATATAGGGTTAGGTTATAAACCCCGAATGGTGGATTATAACATAACTAACGATTGGTAATTAATCATTGCTTTTCCTTTTTTGCGCTGATTAAAGATAAGGAAAATATAATCCGATACAGACAAACAATTTTAAAAAAATCT
>JAUVPO010000246.1 GCA_030598625.1 Deferribacteres bacterium
ACAGGGGTGAGACGATACACTTTAGCCACTCTACCTGCAGAATCAATATCTTTCCGACGAAGTGCTTCTCTTACATCATCAAGTTTTCCTGCATCCTCAAGAGAAAGGTAAGGAGACCAGCCTTCGCCGGTTTCAATAAGTTCAATGTCGACTTCAGCCACATAATTCCCCTCATGAACAAGTTTGACATGGTGTCTTTTTTTCATTTTCTTCTCTCCATTACTCCTATCATAACATCTTTCACCAACAAACCATCCTCGGCCAGTTCATCGTATCCGTGGTTGGATATTCTAATCTCGCCTTTATCAATTAATTCAATTACTTTCTTGAATGTTTTGCGCACAGTTAATTATAAATACACACTATTATTATGACAAGGAAAATTTATTATATTTCAGTAAGATAGTGAAGCTTTGCAAACATGAAAAGCTATATAGCTTTTTCAAAAAACAAAACCTTAAAAAACGCTCGGAGGTAGGGTTTCAACTGCATCCGCTTATGCATTGAATTGATTTTAGCCGACCCGTTTTGCTTTAGATTGGATGATATCTGCCAGTCCCCTTAGAGCTCGATTGACTTCATGTGCATTTGAAAAGACTTTAACGACATCGGGATCCAGCACAACTACGTTGCTGCCTTTTGAATATCTTGCAGCATACTTGCCTGGAACACCCTTGCTAAAATTATATTCATCTAACATTTCTGTTTTCTCCTTATAAACAATTAATATACATCTGTCGTATTTCCCGGTTGTTTGATATTTTTACAAAAATAAATAAGAAAGCCATTGTATTGCCTGAATTTCATGAATTTCCGAGTGATTCCAACCTCGTCCGGGAAAAGTAAAACAAATATGGAGGTTGAACCTCCATATTTGTTATCAGCCAACTCTTTCAAAATTTATCTTGCAGTCCCTTATCAGATCATTTGCCTTTTCTTTCAGGTCCAGCGCAAAATGGTCGCCATTTTTTATTCCCTCCTCTGCCTTATCAAGAATGTCATAAAACAGATGCCAGCCCTTTTTTTCCTTCCGGAATTGATCAATCAGGGGATCGGGATTTTCAGTAAGTCTTCCGATGGTATTATGAAGACGTCTGACGCCGGTGTGCAGGAACTCGAATCCCTGATGATTTGTATAGTCTGAAGTTCCGGTAAAAAATGAAGCGGCTTTCAGGGCGAATCTCAGGCAGACGACAGTCAGTGGAATTTGTGAAACGAAACAGCCCGTAAACGGATCGATTGCATCCTTGATTTCTTCAAATGACCAGGGGAGAGCTCTCGCATAATATGAAAACAATAGGGTCCTGATGTAATCACTGATCAATTTGCCTGATGCAGCCATTTTAATGGCATCGCCTGCGAACGCCTCTTTGTCGTGCCGCATAATCAGTCCGTCCTTATGGACGTAACGCAGGTTCCTTTGTGAGTGATCGAACAGTACTGATAAAATATATGCCTGGTCTTCGCCCCGGCCTATAAACGTCGGTGTAAACGGCCTGTATCTGCGTAATGAATCCGTTAGTATGCCGCAGGTTCCACCTGTCACGTGGATTCTCTGAACGCAATAGCTTCTGCCGTCGAGATCATTATGGGTGTAACGGGTCATCATTTCGGCTTCTGTTGAAAGCGCCTGCGGGAGAGTGCTGAAAAAAATCAATTCATCCGCTGAAAAATTATTCCGAGGGAAACGAACATCCGGGGTAAACAGGGAGCTTTCAATGTCCTTTTTGTTTACAAGGGCGCCGGCGATCATTCCAAGCTCAACACCGTTGCCTTGCGTGTCGATTCCTTCCGCGCCCCACAGGGGAGTCTTGAAATGCTCAAAGGCTGAATGGCCGCTTTGTTCGACAAGTTCTTTTTGCGGGAATACCTGGTCAAGGTCGATCTTGAATGTGCCTTTAATCCCGGGGTCGATAAAGACCTGCCAGAACGCGGCTATTGCCTTCAGGAAACTGTAGTGCCTGCTGTATTCTCCATCGACCCCGATAACTTCATGCATCAGGCCGAAGTCTTTTGTGGTTGCATAATTTTCAGCCGCGGGCATAAAGATGTCTTCGATCAGCTTAATGGTGTCCGATTCAGTAAGTACGTAGACATCTAAATGTTGAATGTTTTTTTCTTTTCTCAGTTCATCCTCAAGATATTTTCTTGCAATCCCCTGGAGCCCTTCATGGGTCACTGATACTGAAAGAACGCAGGCAACCCTGGTGTCTTTGTCTATAATTCCCCGCTGTTTTTCAAACCCGACCGCTTTATCCAGGCCTTCCAAGCCATAAAGAACTTCATTATGTTCCGGTTCTGTTCCAACGGGGATGGGGTGGTCATACCAGTACATCTGTTCTTCCTGCGTCACCTGCTTTAATATTTTTTTAAGAACAGGGCTGACAGGCAGACCGTCAATACCTTTTGCCGGAGACGGGACAGTGATGAGGATATTGGATGTAAATAATATTTCCTTTGCTGGGTCCGCAATCGGCGAGCGGTTTAATTTTAATATTTTTATCTTTCTTTTTTCACGGAGCCGGTTAATTTTCTCATTCCGGTTTTTACACAGCGCAATCCCCTCGGGGAAAAAAATCCCCCGGATTTTTTCGGCTGTCTCTTTTTGGTCTTTGATATTATCAGGATTGCCTACCCATGAACGGAGCCGCGTTAAGTCTTTTTCAAATCCTTTGTCATCATGACATTTGCCGGATATTTCGGAACGGACCAGTTTTATCCCGTCTTTATAGAACCGTACGGACTTTTTCCATGAAGGATGATATTCAAAATCATCAAGATATTGATTTGCCTTAGTGTATAAAGGATGCGATTCCCCGGATAATGAAATCAGAAATGCGGAATTCAGGTTTCGGGCGATTGCAAAGTTATTGTCTTCACCCGGATGGAATTGGGAAGGGATGTTTATTCCCGACGGCGATTCATCTCCGGTTGCAGTCCCTATTATATATTTAACAATTGCCTCAAACTCGTCTTTCATGTTCTTCCCCTTAAAACTTCTCCGGACAAAAGATTATAACATCTGATCTAATTAATGAGTCTTGATCGGTGAGGAGCGCCTGCTTGAAAAAGCATAAAATAAAATTATAATTCGATAATTTTTTTTGTTTTGACACCCGGAAATATTTTTTGTATACTCAGCATTCAGTAGTTTTGATCTTTTATTGCTTTTCCC
>JAUVPO010000262.1 GCA_030598625.1 Deferribacteres bacterium
CATCCACACTGCCATTAGCCGCTATTGTTCCCGCTACGTGTGTTCCATGTCCTACAGTGTCCTGACAACCATTCCTGATTTTTCTTATCGTTGTATTTTTGCAATGCAATATATTTGCCGCTAAATCCGGGTGGTCCTTATTGATGCCGGTGTCCAGAACCGCTACCGTTATCCCATATCCTCCTTCCCCGCCATTTACTTCATTTATCCCCCATGGAATTTGATTATCGGGTGTGCAGGTTCTTGTGTCAGGTTCCGGATCTGTTTGACAATCAACCGGACAGGTTTTCGGTTCATTACCCTGACAGATTCCATCGCCGCAAACCGGTCTTGCTGATACATAATATATTTGGACCGGTTCAATTCTTATTCCCACGGACCTGAGAAATTCAGTTTGCTTATGTGTCAAGAGGGATGAAAAGACCCCCGGAAACTCATGTATAACACCTAACTGAATTTTTAAGCCCTCATCATCTGAATAGATATAGTGTCGTGTGAGTTCCCAATTCTCATTGATTACCGGAGAATGTCCCGGAGCTACTGAATTTTCTTTTGCATTATCTGCTGCCGGAATTTCGAATTGAGCTGCCCATATTACAGGATTAAACAACACTAACGATATTAACGTCGCATAAAACATAAATCTGATATTCATACCATTACCTCCTCTTTCAGGTCCAAGTCCAGGTATTTAAAATATTCCCTCAACCGACTAAGAGTTGAAGAATGACTTCCCCCCTTTTCTAGATATATTTTATTGATAAAATGCAACTTCTATTCCAGAATGCAACTATTTGAATCTAATAGAAATCAAGTAAAATATGTAATATAGTAATTGTAAACTCTTTGTACAAAAGTAAGAAATTCCGACACTTTCAGTTGTATGCTCTTCTTATCTTTTTATCTAAGAGTATTGTAAGATTTCAGATAATCGCAAGAAGCGTTGCATGCCGAGAAAAATGCAGGTTCTGCATTTTTCGGGTTAATAAGTTACCGCCTTTATGCAAAACTCATGGTTTCAATGCGAACGTAAAGACTTACACTTGTATACGTAATCCAGATAGTCCTGCGGGGCATTGAAGACCTCGACGCCCATACCGCTTTCAACATCAGAGTCAAAATAATATTTCGACTTTACCGTTCGTCTGACCCTGATCGGGACCATCAAAGAATTTTCACCGGGCCGGACGACTATTACAAAGACAGACTCAACAGCAAAGCCCATCTTTGTGCTGATAAACATGCCGTTTTCCGAGAGATTGGTTACTGTCCCCGAATAAACCATGTTGCCGTAGAACAATCTTGCCTGCAAATTTACCGGCAACCTCTCAAAAGCCCTCTTCTCCATAAATCAAACCATTCCAGGCGCCAAATAAGATGGACCCTTCACATTATTTTCAAATATAGGTCAGCCACGATTTGTAAGCCTTGTCCTCTCCCTTTACAATCTTAAAGAAAAGGTCCTGGAGTTTCCCGGTGATCGGCCCTGGTTTGCCGTTTCCTATGGTCCTTCCATCCACTTCTTTTATAGGCGTTACTTCCGCTGCCGTTCCCGTAAAAAAAGCCTCATCCGCAATATAAATCTCGTCTCTCGTAAAGTTCCCCTCGCTGATCCTGATCTTCTTTTTTTGGGCCATTTCGATTATGCTCTTTCTCGTAATGCCTTCAAGGACCGATGGAAGCGGCGGTGTCTTTAATACACGATCTCTGACAATAAATATGTTCTGCCCCGTTCCCTCTGATACAAGGCCGTTCGTATCAAGCAGCAAGGCCTCATCATACCCGCAAGCAATGGCTTCACTTTTTGCCAATGTCGAATTTACATAGTCCCCGCACGTCTTGCTTTTTGTCATGGTTACATTCACATGGAGTCTTGAAAAAGAAGACACCTTTACCCTTATTCCGTTTTTGATTCCGTCTTCCCCGAGATACGCGCCCCACGGCCAAACCGCTATAGCGACCCTTATCGGGTTGTCTTTCGGATAAAGACCCATAGCGCCATAGCCGATATAAATGAGCGGACGGATGTAACATTCCTTTAATTTATTGATCTTGATTGTGTCTACAATCGCCTTTTTAATTTTTGCAGGCGAAAAAGGAGGATTAACATTCAGGATGCGACAGGAATCAAACAGCCTGTCCACATGTTCCTGCAATCTGAAAACAGCCGAACCGCTTTTTGTCTTATAACATCTTATCCCCTCAAACGCTCCTGTGCCGTAATGAAGAGTATGAGTTAAAATATGAACATTGGCATCAGCCCAATCAACGAACTTTCCATCCATCCAGATCTTTTTCGACTCATTTACCATCATTCCTCCTGAAAACTAAACATATATATGATCGCCCGTATTTGAATCCTATATTGTTTTACACAAAAACAAAACTCCTGTCAATAATCTTCTGCATCTTTCCATCCGCTCTCCCCGATGAGCGGGACAAAAACACAAGCTGTTGAAAATGACGTTTTTATCCCTTCAACAGTCTTCCTGATATTATAAAGTATCTGCGAATACCTGCTGCCGACCGGAATCACAAGTCTTCCATTGTCTTCCAACTGGTCTATATACTGCTGCGGAATTTCCGGGGCGCCGGCAGCAACTATAATGCCGTCAAACGGCGACTCCTGCGGCAAACCCGCGGTCCCGTCAGAAACAATTATGCGCACATTTGAATATTCAAGCTTTTCCATCAATCTCCTCGCCCCTAAAGCAAGTAATTCTACCCTTTCCACAGTAAAGACCTCTGAGGCAAGCAATGACAGCACTGCCGCCTGGTACCCTGAACCGGTACCGATCTCGAGCACTTTCTCATGCCCTTTTAATTCAAGCAGC
>JAUVPO010000034.1 GCA_030598625.1 Deferribacteres bacterium
ATAAAGTCTATAATTTAATACTTGTATCAATTTTGAGTCTTCCTTGTAAATCTGTTATAAATTATAAAAATAATATCAGGAGCGATTTATGGTTAAAGTGGGAATTATCGGTGGATCGGGGCTTGATGACCCGAATATTTTAAAGGACGCTAAAGAGATTTCTGTTGAAACACCCTACGGACCGCCGACATCCGTTCCTGTCTGCGGCTCCATTGAAGGTGTTGATGTCGCCATTATAGCAAGACACGGCAAAGACCACTCGATATATCCTACAAAGGTGAACTTCAGAGCTAATATATGGGCGCTGAAGGAGCAGGGCTGTACCCACATACTTGCTTCAACCGCAGTCGGCTCTTTACGTGAAGAGATAGCTCCCGGTCATCTGGTATTTCCAGACCAGTTTATTGACCATACAAGAAAAAGAGAAGTGACTTTTTTTGATGAGAACACCGTAGTGCATACTCCGATGGCAGAGCCTTTCTGCCAGGACCTTATTGAGCTGCTGTCATTGTCCGCGGAATCATTGAACGTGCCTTATCATAAAAATAAAACGGTGATTACCATCGAGGGCCCAAGGTTTTCCACAAAGGCTGAAAGCCACATGTTCAGAAGCTGGAACGCTGATATAATAAATATGAGCACTGTTCCGGAGGTCATACTTGCGAGAGAGAAAAAATTGCATTATGCCGCTATCGCCATGTCAACGGATTATGATTGCTGGCATGAAGAAGAAGAACCTGTTACATGGGAGATGATTGTTGAGGTCATGAAGGAGAACGCGGACCATGTCATTAAGCTGTTTACAGACGTTATTCCAAAGATAAAAGAATATAGTGATATATGTGTGCAATAGCACAATAAAAGGGAGGTAACGATGCCTATCAAATCCAAAATCAGGACAATACCGGATCATCCCAAGAAAGGAATTAAGTTCAGGGATATAACAACACTTATCAAAGATCCCGTAGGATTCCGGCTGGTTATTGACAATCTTACTCAGAGATATATTAAGGGAGATATTGATTTTGATATTATTGTCGGCATCGAGGCGAGGGGTTTCATTATCGGTGGAGCATTATCATATACACTTGGAAGGGGTTTTGTGCCGATAAGAAAAGTTGGAAAACTTCCCGCAGAAGTTGTAAGACATGAATATCAGCTTGAGTATGGCACTGATACGGTTGAAATTCACAAGGATGCGATAGAGAAAGGTTCTAAAATACTTTTAGTAGATGACCTCCTTGCCACGGGGGGCACTGCTTTAGCCTCAGCAGCATTAATTGAAAAACTCGGCGGAGTAGTTGCTGAGATGGCCTTTATTGTTAATCTTCCGGATGTAGGCGGATACAAGAAATTAAAAAGCAGGAAATACAAAGTCCATTATCTGACGGAATTTGAAGGGGATTAGAACCAACAGTCTGTCTTATAATTTTTTATAACCTCTTCTCAATGTAATGCATCTGCCAACGTACCAATATTTGTCACTATAGGCAATAATTGTCTCATTAATAATTAACATGTTGCTGTTTTCCGGGTTTCCATGTAATTCAATATCCCTTCGGGATCGCATTCTATACATATATCAATCCCCTGAATTATCTGCATATCCTCACAAATCAGATAAGCCCTTTTCAGTTCAAAATCGGCTATCCTTTCTATCACCAGCTTCTTGAGGCGCATATGCACCTTTCCGCAACTCATGCATATCCAGATAAAATTATGTTTTGCATCTTCCAGGCAGTTATCGCAGACATAGAGGAATACTCCAGGCTGTACTTCCGTGTGAATTGAAGTATATTCATGCTTGCATATGCTGCATTTTTCTTGCTTATTATTAATTTCTACCATGTTACCCTCCATTCTTTACAAATATTCCTGTTAGCAATAATTAACACCTCCTATCAAAAATTTACACTCTATATCTATACATGCAACTTACATGCCTGTTTGATGCTGCGCCCGGCATAATAATGTTTAAACTAACCTGTTTGTACTGGAAACCTATAACTGTCCGTAAAATTGATAATTTTGACTGCATATTGCATGAGAGGATTTTAAAGACCAAATAAGTAGTTTTTAATTAATAACAGATAACGATTGTGTTAAATACCGCTTTGTCAGTTTATTGACAATTTGTGGAAAAAACTTATATAACTATTCATAGCCTGAATAAAAATATATAATTACATAAGATTTCTGATCTTCTTAATGTTTAAAATATATATATGAAAATCGGCTCAAGAGTGCTCTATCCGGAAGAAGTAGATTCCCTTGATGCGGAGCTTCTGCAAATTTCCGTATACTTCGGCATGAAGGACAACCTCGAAATCATGAAGGAATGTGCCCGTGCATGTAAGAGTGCCGGTGTCCGATATGTAATTCATCCTGTAAGTTATTCCCTGTTAAAGAATGAAACTTTTAAAGACGTTAAATTAATGGCCGAATGGGCGGATATTGCACTGATCCTTCACGATGAACGTACTCCTGAAGGGGGGCGAATTAAAGGCGAAAATGAGGCCCTCTTCAGGAATGCCCTTGAAGAACTCGGATCAATTGTTACTATTTCATTTGAGAACGCGACAGACACGGCGGATGTCAGGTGGTTCTGGAATAATTATGCGGACTCTATTACTGTTGATATAGGACATATCGAGTCTTCAGGGATTGACTCGGTGGAGTTTGTCACTTCTCTTGATGAAGCCACGGTCAGGAAGATTCAATTTGCGCATATGCACAGGAATAACGGCCTGCACGGCGGCATCACAGACCACTGGCCGCTAAGTCACGATTGCAGGGAGATAAGGGCGCTAAAAGAACTTGTTAAAATAAGGCCTGATGTCAGTGTTATTCTTGAAATCAATGAAGTTGAGGAGATAGCTGAAAGCCTTGATATCCTCAGGGAGCTGCGAGAGGAATTCCGGGCCTGATTTAAGAGAATAATTAATTTGCCTCTAAATATCTTTCAGGATTTTCGGATATGGCTTTCAGGATAATATCTTTATCCAGCCCCATCCGGATTAATCTCTCCGATGATTCCTGGATCGTCATGGAGCCTCCAACCAGCCTGTTTTCCCTGTTTTTTATGCCATTGGGGTAAGATCCTGTCTTTGCGCTTTTCCCGGTGTCCGAGATGATTATGATCCTATCAGGATTCTTTGCCGCAAATATGAGCTTAATTATTTCCTCATGAAGGTGGAACGGGTCTGCAATGACTTCAATGTATATATCTTTGTTTGTAAGCCCGAAACCTGCAATTCCCGGCTCTCTGTGGTGAACTCCCTGCATGGCATTAAAGATATGGACTATTCCGCGGGCCCCTGCGTTAAAACCTTCCTCTGCCTCTGCATATGTGGCGTCTGAATGACCCATGCTTACAATAATTCCCATATCTGCCATACGTTTGATCAGTTTTACCGATCTCTCCATCTCCGGTGCAATGGTTATTATTTTTACGATATCTTCAAATCCATCGATCAGTTTTTTCAGATTGTATTCGTTAGCCTGCATGAAGGACCGGGCTGCAAGGGCGCCGCATTTTGTCGGATTAAGAAAAGGGCCTTCAAGGTGTATGCCGATTATGCGTGAGGCGCCGCTTTCGGCCTCCTGCTGCTGTTCTTCCATTGCGCTTCTGATAGCAAGCATATTTTCACGCATTGTCTCAATTGCAGATGAATACACCGTTGGAATAATGTCTGTTACATCATGGCTTCCGTGTATTTGAGCAATGCTTAAAATATGGTCTTCTGAAGTGGTGGCCGTATCAAAACCGCCTATCCCGTGAGTATGTACGTCGATGATTTTCATAGATCTATTCTATCATAGACAATAGTAGTGTTAAAATGCTATCTGTAAAATCTTTCCTGGTCCCTTTGCCAAAGAGGGGATGCAGGGGGATTTTAGATTACATTACATAACAAAGTATTTTTCTAAATGTTAAAATGATATCCACCAATATGAAAGAGCAGATAATCCTGGGCAAATGGACTGAGGATGAATTAGATTGTCTCCCGGGTGAATCATCAAAGATAAATGATCTCGGCAAATTGATGACTAAATGATTTCCGAAAAACATAAGACCATATTAAAAGCGATATGGAGCAGACGTATGCTTGTGGCCCTGATCATGGGTTTTGCCAGCGGCTTGCCGCTGCTTTTGACCAAGGGAGTATTGCAGGCATGGATGAAAAAAGAGGGCATAGATTTATCGTTAATTGGATTAACAAGCCTTCTCGCGGTCCCTTATTCAATTAAATTCCTGTGGGCGCCGTTTCTTGACCGTTACACCCTTTCTTTCCTTGGCAGGAGAAGGGGCTGGCTGTTGGTGGCACAGACAGCGCTGGTACTCTCGATTGCGGGAATGGGCCTGGGCAACCCGAAGGACAGCCCGATGATGTTAGTTGCCGCCGCACTTATGGTAACGTTCTTCAGCGCCTCCCAGGACATCGTTGTGGATGCCTACAGAAGGGAGGACCTGGCAGATGAAGAACTTGGCCTTGGTTCCGCATTATATGTATTAGGTTATCGCATAGGCATGCTGCTGTCTTCTGGAGGCGGCCTTATCATGGCTGACTATATGTCATTTCATATGGTATACCTGATTATCGCAGCTTGTATGCTGCCGTCAATAATTACCACTCTGTTAACACCTGAACCTCAGGTTGCTGAGACACCGAAGTCCATCAGGGAAGCGGTGATCGACCCTTTAGTCGAATATTTCAGCCGCCAGAAAGCATTCTGGATGCTTACCTTTATTCTTATGTATAAAATAGGCGACATTATGGCAAGCAATATAACTATTCCATTTTATATAGATTTAGGTTTTACGCTGACAGAAATCGGGACGATAACAAAACTGCTTGGTTTTTGGGCAATTATCGCGGGCGCTTCAATAGGTGGTGTGATTATGCTGCGACTGGGAATTAACCGCTCCTTATGGATATTTGGTTTTCTTCAGGCAATATCAACCGCAGGCTTTGCCGTACTCGCGCATATTGGCTACAGTATTCCTGCCCTCGCTGCCGTGATCGGCTTCGAAAATTTAAGCGCCGGCATGGGGACTGCCGCCTTCATGGCGTTCATGGCGAGTATCACAAACAAAAAATTCACTGCAACACAATACGCGCTGTTGACCAGCTTTATGGCGTTTGGCAGAGATGTAATTTCATCACCAACGGGATTTATTGCCAAACATATGGGGTGGGAAAATTTCTTTATCGCGTGCGCCTTGATCGCGATTCCAGGGATGCTGCTTCTGCTGAAATTTGCCCCGTGGAATTCAAAGGAGAGACAGATTAACAGGCAGTGATCCCGTGAAATCTCTTTCACCTGTTAAACATTTAATAACAGAGGATTGCGCCTGTGTGGCAGTATCGTATGCAGCGATCAGCATATCAGCCTCACTGAAATGTCTGAGGACATAAGGGCTTCCAAAGGATATCACGACTGAATTAAGAGATTTTTTTATAATCTTTCTGATGATATTTATATTCTCATGCCTGATGCCCGAACTGCCTTCCCATGCGGCGATGCTGGTGAATAACGCAATGATGACCGTTTCCCGGAGTGAATGTGCTTTATGGTCTTTTATGCTGATACTGTGGGGGATGAAATCTCTTAAGACTGACAGGTCATGTTTATTTTCATCACTGTCAAAGACAAGAGAAATGTTTTGAACATCCTTAACAGGAAGCAACCCTGTTTTTTCTCTTAAAAGTGTTATGGATTTATGTGAAATTTCGGCTGAAAGCCCGGCATGTTCTTTATAATTAATTTCAGATCGTTGAATGTCTTTGATTTTCGATTTGTGCTTCAGGATCCTTTCCACAGCAGCATCAATCTTCCCCTCTTTAATCTCACCTGATGTAACGGCATGTTTGAGTTCTTTGACCGTTGAATCGGCATCCGCGGGATGAAGCAGGATGTCCACTCCGGCATTTACGCATTTTACCGGGACATCCTCAAATTCATTTAATGCGTGCATGTTCAATGCGTCCGTAAGAATAAGCCCTTCGTACCGGAGGTCCTCTCTTAAGAGGCCGGTTATCACCTTTTTAGAAAGAGACGCGGGAAGCGTGTCAATTGCCGGAACGCTGAGGTGCCCGATCATGATACTGCTTGCACACGCTTTTATAGCTTCCATGAAAGGCAATATGTCCGAATCCTTTAACGCCTTTAATGATCTGGAGATAACCGGAAGGGATATGTGAGAGTCAACGGCTGTGTCGCCGTGCCCGGGGAAATGTTTGGCGCAGCTTATGAGCCCTGACTCTTCGAGTATCTTTATATAAATTACGCCGTATTCTGAAACAACCCGGGGATCGTCTGAAAACGCCCTGGTGCAGATTATCGGGTTGTCAGGGTTTCTGTTTACATCAAGGACCGGAATAAGGGGCATGTTGATCCCTATGTCGACTGCTTCACGAGCAACGGCGGTAACCGCGTCTTCAAGGGTTTTTAAATCACCAGGATTGTCCCTGTTGATCGCGGCTGATACGGCCATCTGTGAGGGGAAAATGGTGGCCCCCTCGATTTGCTGGCCCGCGCCCCTCTCTATGTCGGATGCGATAAACAGCGGGATCTTTGAAGACGCCTGCAGCCTGTCAATAAGGCCCTTTACCGAGTCCTTTTTCCCGCCGAAGAATATGAACCCCCCGATCCCCTTCCCGGCAAGTTCGACGGCCTGCCCCGAATACGATGACGATGGGACCTTTTCTCCGTCGATCCTGCTTATGATAAGCTGATAGAGTTTCCGCTCAAGGTCGGGCATAGGACATTATAAACTACTTTTTTTAAATTCCATAGCAAAGTTTGCTATAATCATGTGGCGACTTATAATAATGGAGAATAAACAGACTCTAATAAAAATAAACGGTAAGGAGGAGTATATGAAACTGAAAGGAGTGGTTTTTGTGTTCGCTTTAACTCTGTTGTTTGCTGTTTATGCGAATGCGGAGCAGGGGAATAAAAAAAAATTCACGGAAGAGGAGATAAAGAAGATGGCTGAAACGAAGGCGGTTGTTGAGACAAAGTTCGGAAATATTGAACTCAGGTTTTTCCCCGATGTCGCGCCCAATCATGTAAATAATTTTATTGAGCTTTCCAGAAAAGGATTTTATGACGGGACACTTTTCCATCGGGTTATTCCGGGCTTTATGATTCAGGGCGGAGACCCGAATTCGAAAGACATGGACAGAGCAGGACACGGGACGGGCAGTCCCGGTTATACCATAGCGGCCGAATTTAATGATAAACCCCACAAAAGAGGAATTCTCTCCATGGCGAGATCGTCCCATCCGGACAGCGCGGGTTCCCAGTTTTTTATATGCGTGGCTGACGCGGCATTCCTTGACGGAAAATATACGGTTTTTGGCGAGGTTGTCTCCGGAATGGAAGCTGCGGACAAAATAGTCGGCCAGCCGAAGGACAGACGCGATAATCCGGATGAGAGAGTTGAGATGAAGATCAGGATTGTGGAACCGGAAGCGAAGACAGAATAGTTTAGTCAGGTTCTGGTCTCCGAGCGAAGGTTTTCATATCGGACCGGTTTTTCGACGCCTTCTTTGTTAGCGCGCGATCTTCCTCCAGATTATCCAGATGACGATGCTTAGCAATAGAAAAGGCAAAAACCACAGAGTCAGCCGGATATCAATTTTGTCCGGCCATCTCTTTACATAAAAAGGGATGGCGAATATTATTGACAGGGCATACCAGATAACAGTAACCAGAATAAATTGCGACAGTTTTTTCTGTTCTGAGGCCGGCTGCTTGCCGTAATAATTTGACGCACGGCAGACAGGCTTAACGGTTTTCATCTCATATCGGGAAAACTCGCGTGATTTACCGACTGCGCGCAGAGAAGTTGTCAATGCGGTCAAAGCGCTTATGATTGACGCGATTAATGCTATGTTTTCTAACATGGAATAGGTAACCTGGTTTATTTCAGAAATTATACAATATCAAAAGGCATTGTGGATATGACGGTCTTTTTGGATTTTTTTTATTATGAATGTCCCGATTGTTAAAGAATGGGGTTCATGGGCGGTATTTATTTCTTCTCTGTCTGCAGGACTTATTACAGGTTTATCAGCGTATCAGTGGCAGGCAGGCAGAGTTTTTTCCATTAAGACATTATTCACTGTTTTGGGTCTTTCTCTTCTCATAAATTCAAAAAACCCTCTTGCGTCAACAATAAGGACAAAGGGAGCGAATAAAGAGCATTTATTGTGGTTTCTGTTTTTCAGCCTGGCCGGACTTGCTTTTTTGGCCCCTTTTCTGGTTGATGGATTAAAGCCTTTTTCGATTTTTTTTCTGTTTATCGCAAGCTACGTAATTTTATTGTCTCACGGAAAAGAGCATTATCTTGTAACCGAGTTAAACGGTTTCGCCTTGCTGACGCTGTCCGCGCCGATTGTTTATTTTATGATTACCGGGGAAATGTCACTGAGGTTGTATGCCGCTGTTTTTATATTTTTTGCGGCGGGAGTTCTCAAGGTTAGAGTAAGGCTGAAAAAAACTCTTGTATTCAGATGGATAACGGCGTTTTATTGCTCCGCTGCTCCAGTCGTTTTTTATGCTCTGAATATACCTGTTATCCTGCTTCTGCCTCTCCTTGAGAATATATTTCATGTGTTATTAATGAGAAAAGAAAAACTTAAGACAACCGGTGATATTGAACTGATAAAAGCTGTTATTTTCATAGTTCTTATCGGACTGTTCTGGGAATAATCTATAGTGTGGTGTCTCAAACAAGCTTTTTGGTTACCATCGAATAACACGTTGATTTTTCAAAATTTTAAAACTAATTCAAAATGACGGTTGCCGTCATTTTCAGACTTCTGAAAGACTTCTATTGTATTGAAAATAAAATGTTTTTATTTTCCCCCTTCCCCGGTATTGACAAAAAATGGTTTACCCTGATAGACTTCTAAGGTTTCCCATTTGAAGGGAAAATAATGTGATTAGTTAAACATAGGCGTATAAAAGCGGAGGAAGAGTTGCCGACAATTGCACAATTAGTAAAAAATGGAAGGAAGCGGGTGATTAACAAGACGAAGAGTCCCGCGCTTTCGAAGTGTCCTCAGAGAAGAGGAGTGTGCACGAGGGTTTATACAACTACCCCCAAAAAACCGAATTCCGCGCTGCGGAAGGTGGCCAGGTTAAGGTTGACCAATAAAATGGAAGTTACCGCTTATATACCGGGAGTCGGCCATAATCTCCAGGAGCATTCTATTGTTCTTATAAGAGGCGGCAGGGTAAAAGATCTTCCAGGTGTCAGATACCATATCGTGAGAGGCACCCTCGATACCCTTGGCGTAACTGACCGCAGACAGAGTCGATCAAAATATGGCGCCAAGAAACCAAAATAAATTCGATTAAATAATTATGCCAAGAAGAAGAGTTGCGACAAAGAGAGAAATATTGCCTGATCCAATCTATAACAGTAAGATTGTGAACAAGTTCATCAATTCAATCATGAAAAATGGTGAGAAGGCCGTGGCAGCTAAATTATGCTATGGGGCTTTTGATATCATAAAATCAAAGACCGGCAATGACCCCTTGAAGGTCTTTAAGACAGCATTGGATAATGTTAAGCCTGCCGTTGAAGTCAAATCAAGACGCGTAGGCGGCGCTACTTATCAAGTGCCTATTGATGTCAGACCTCAGAGAAGATTGGCGCTTGCATTCAGGTGGATTGTAGGTAATTCCCAAAAACGCGGAGAGCGGTCAATGAGGGAAAAACTGGCCGCTGAGTTTATGGATGCAGCCAATAACACAGGGGCATCCATTAAGAAAAGGGAAGATACCCACAAAATGGCTGAAGCCAATAAGGCTTTTGCGCACTTCAGATGGTAACAGAAGGAAAAGATACTGGTGGAAATTGTACTGGAAAAGACAAGGAATATCGGCATTATGGCGCACATAGATGCAGGGAAGACTACGGTTACGGAAAGAATCCTTTTCTATACGGGAGTGACGTATAAAATGGGTGAGGTTCATGAGGGTACGGCTGTTATGGACTGGATGCCGCAGGAGCAGGAAAGAGGGATAACAATCACATCCGCTGCTACTACGTGTTTATGGAATGAAAACAGAATAAATATTATTGATACTCCCGGACACGTTGATTTTACAATTGAAGTTGAACGGTCATTGAGGGTGCTCGATGGGGCAGTCGCGGTTTTTGACGCGGTTGCAGGAGTGGAGCCTCAATCGGAGACCGTCTGGAGGCAGGCTGATAAATATAAGGTCCCGAGAATAGCATTAATAAATAAGATGGACAGGGTAGGCGCTGATTTTATAATGTGCATTAATTCCATGGTTGAAAGGCTTGGAGCAACGCCTGTCCCGGTGCAACTTCCCATAGGCAAAGAAGATATCTTTAGAGGCCCCGTTGACCTTGTTAACATGAAGGCGTATTTGTATGATGATGAGACATTGGGCGCGGAGTTTGTCGAGGCCGATATCCCCCAGGAGATTCTTCCCAAGGCACTTGAATACAGGGAGAAAATGTTAGAAGTATTAGCTGATTTTGATGATGTTATTATGGATAAATATCTTGCCGGCGAGGAGATAAGCCCTGATCTGATTAATGCCGCGTTAAGGAGAGGGACCATTGAACTGAGGATTACTCCGGTTCTTTGCGGGTCTGCATTTAAAAATAAGGGCGTGCAGCAGCTCCTTGATGCAATCATAAAATATTTGCCGTGTCCGACCGATATCCCCCCAGTTAGAGGCATTGAACCCGATTCAGGAAAAGACATGGTGAGAAAGGTATCATACAATGAGCCCTTTTCAGCGATTGCGTTTAAGATAATGACAGATGCTTTTGTCGGACAGTTAACTTTTCTCAGGGTATATTCAGGTGTCATTTCTGCCGGTTCCTATGTCTATAATTCAACCAAAGATGTAAAAGAACGTATAGGCAGACTGTTAAAGATGCATGCAAATAAGAGGGAAGAGATTAAAGAGGTGCGGGCAGGAGATATCGTCGGGGTCGTTGGTTTAAAGAATACACTTACCGGCGATACGCTTTGCGATGAAACCCAGCCTGTAATACTTGAGTCCATGGAATTTCCTGAGCCGGTCATTTCAGTTGCAATTGAGCCGAAAACAAAAGTTGATCAGGAGAGACTCTCTATCGCGCTCGGTAAACTTGCCCAGGAGGACCCGTCTTTTCGGGTTTCATATAATGAAGAGACCGGACAGACTATTATTGCAGGCATGGGAGAACTTCATCTCGATATAATAGTGGACCGGCTTTTAAGAGAATTTAAAGTGGGAGCCAATGTAGGCAAGCCCCAGGTTGCTTACAGGGAGACAATAAAACAGAAATCCGCGGCCGAGGGCAAATTTGTCAGACAGTCAGGCGGACGGGGCCAATACGGCCACGTTTATATCAAGCTTGAGCCATTGGAGCCGGGCGGTAATTTTGAATTTAATAACAAGATAGTTGGCGGAGCGATCCCGAGAGAATACATATCAGCGGTTGAAAAGGGTATTGTGGAAGCGCTTGAAAACGGCGTGCTTGCAGGCTATCCGGTTGTTGATGTCAAGGTCACTTTATATGACGGTTCATATCATGAGGTGGATTCATCAGAGAGGGCATTTAAGATTGCCGGATCCATGGCGCTTAAGAATGCCTCAAAAAAGGCGAAACCGGTATTACTTGAACCAATAATGAGTATAGAGGTTGTGACGCCGGAAGAATATATGGGAGATGTCATAGGAGATTTAAATTCAAGGAGAG
>JAUVPO010000091.1 GCA_030598625.1 Deferribacteres bacterium
ATGGGGGATGGTTGTAAAAATAGACGCTGATGAAGCGTATGAGCATATCTACAATATCAAAAAATGGACAGCCATAGTTGGGGCTACGACAATAATTGTTGTTATATTGTTGGCTATTCGTATCTCCAGAACGATTACTAATCCTGTAAGGGCATTGCATGAAGGAAGTGAAAGAATAGGACACGGCAATCTGGATTATAAAGTCGGTACAGACGCAAAAGATGAAATCGGTGAGCTGTCCCGCTCCTTTGATGAAATGACGTTCAAATTAAAAGACTCCCGCATGATGCTGGAAGATGAAATCACCGAGCGCAAAAAGGCAGATGAGACGCTCAGATTGTACGAGCGAATTATCTCTTCAACAAATGACCATATGTCTTTTATAAACAAAGATTATATTTATCAGTCGGTGAACCTTGCATATTTAAAAGCACACAATAAATCTCTTGAAGATATAGTGGGCCATTCAGTATCCGAACTTTTAGGAAAGGAATTATTTGAGAATACAGTCAAATACAATCTTGATCGTTTTCTTATCGTGGAAGAGATAAACTATCAGGCATGGTTTGATTTCTCCTCTTTTGGCCGGAGATTTATGGATGTAAGCTACTATCCGTATTATGAGACTGGCGGCGCTGTTTCCGGTGTGGTTGTGAGCAGTCACGATATCACCGAGAACAAGAAGATTGAGCACCAAATCAAAGAAGCGCTCAAGGAGAAGGAAATCCTTTTGCAGGAGATACACCATCGGGTCAAGAATAATATGATGGTAATAATAAGCCTGCTCCAGCTGCAGTCCAAAGGTATCAAAGACAAACAGTACAGGGAAATGTTCAGTGACAGTGTTAACCGGATAAATACAATGGCCTTAATACATGAGAAACTTTATAGATCTAAAGACATGTCTAATGTCAACTTCGACGATTATCTCAAGAGCATGCTAAACAGTATGCTCCTGTCTTACAGGTCGGACCCCCTGAAGATCGAATTAAAGACGGATGTTGACAATGTCTCTCTTGGAGTTAATACGGCGATCCCCTGCGGGTTAATCATAAATGAACTGATATCCAATTCCTTGAAACACGCCTTCCCTGAGGGTAATGAGGGCGAGATCAGGGTTGCCATGTTCACAAATAATAAAGCGGAGATTGAACTGACAGTCAGTGATAACGGCGTCGGCATCCCTGAGAATCTGGATTTCAGGAACACAGACTCGTTGGGTCTGACCCTGGTTAACGCTCTGACGGCACAGCTCCGGGGAACAATTGATCTTAATAGAGAAAAAGGGACCAGGTTTGTAATCACTTTCAAGGGTTAAATGATGGAAAAGAAACGGATCATGGTGGTTGAAGATGAAGGCATAACCGCCATGAGTATAAAAAGCAGTCTGGAAGGGATGGGATACGCTGTCTCATCCACGGTATTTTCCGGTGAAGAAGCGGTCAAAAAGGCGGAGGAGGACAAGCCGGATTTAGTGCTGATGGACATTGTGCTGGATAGCAAGATGGACGGGATTGAAGCCGCGGGACAAATACATTCCCGTTTCAGCATTCCGGTAGTCTATCTCACGGCCCATTCAGATGAAAAAATGGTGAAACGGATAAAGATGACAGAGCCCTTTGGATATATTGTTAAACCCTTTTATGAAAGGGAATTGCGTTTTGTAGTTGAAATAGCCCTGTATAAACATGAGATGGAGCAAAGGTTAAGGAAAGGCGAGAAAGAATTGGAAAAGCACCGGGAGCATCTTGTAGAGTTGGTTGAGGAACGCACTTCCGAACTGCAGAATATCAATAAAAAACTTGAGCAGGAGATTACTGACCACAAGCTGGCAAAGGCTGAGTCGCTGCGTGCTTCTCATCTTGCGGCCCTGGGGGAACTGGCGGCAGGGGTGGCCCATGAAATCAATAACCCCACAAACGGTATTGTTAATTATGCTCAGATATTGGCCAATCAAAGCAAAGAAGGAAGTCAAGAGCATGACCTGGCCGGTCGAATCATTAAAGAAGGCATTCGCATTGCAGGCATCGTCAGCAATCTCCTTTCATTTGCACGCAACGGCAAGGAGGAAAAGGGCCCCGTCGGCATTCAAACAATAGTGTATGACTCCCTTGCCCTTACGGAGACACAATTAAAAAAAGACGGGATTAGACTTATGATAAATGTCCCTTCGGATTTGCCGAATTTTATTGCTCATCCACAGCAGATTGAACAGGTTTTTCTGAACATTATCAGTAACGCGCGATATGCCCTGAACCAAAAATATCCAGGAGCGCATGACAATAAGGTTTTTGAAATTACAGCCAAAAAAATAACGGCTGACGACAGTCCACATATTCAGATTATATTTTATGATAGAGGCATCGGGATACCTCCCGGTATACTAAATAAAATAATGAATCCGTTTTTTACTACCAAGCCATATAATATCAGCACGGGCCTGGGTCTAAGCATCAGCCATGGCATTATAACTGATCATGGCGGCAATATTATGGCGGATAGTATCGAGGGAGAATTTACCAAAATCATAATCGAACTCCCGGTTGGAAAATAGAGGGACACATCCAATGCCTACCCTTTACCTGATAGACGGCAATTCTTATATTTACCGTGCGTTCTACGCTATAAGAGGGCTTTCAGCTTCGGACGGCACGCCCACAAACGCCGTTTTCGGATTTACCAATATGATCCTGAAGCTTTTGAGGGAGAAGAATCCGGATTATTTCGCGGTCGTCTTTGATGCCCCCGGACCGACCCACAGACATGATACCTACGGGGAATATAAGGCCCACAGGCCCGGTATGCCCGATGACCTGAAACCGCAGGTGCCCTTAATAAAGGAAATCATTAATGCCTTCAATATTGAAACAATTGAAAGTCCCGGTTATGAGGCTGATGATATTTTAGGCATTATCGCCAAAGATGCAGAGAAAGAGGGACTTGAAGTTTATATTGTAACAGGCGACAAGGACATGTGCCAGGCAGTGAGCCCGAAAATCAGGCTCTATGACACCATGAAAGACAGGATTACCGAAGAAAAAGACGTTATAGAAAGATTCGGTGTCGTGCCGTCACAATTCCCCGAGGTCATAGCGCTCATGGGTGATGCCTCCGATAACATCCCGGGGGTGCCGGGTATCGGAGAGAAAACCGCGGTAAAACTGTTAAAGGAGTTTAAAAACCTGGATAACATTATTGAGAACCGTGAAAAGATAAAAAATGTGAAAATCAGAAACGCCGTATCTGAAAACATAGAGAGCATCAAACTCAGCCTTGAGCTTGCAACCTTCCATCCCGATGTCCCACTGGAAATTTCAGCCAAAGACCTTGAAATGCGGGAGCCGGAGTGGCCGAAATTGCTGGAATTCTTTCGCAGATTCGAATTCAGCAGTCTAATAAAGTTCATTCCCGATAAATCCCGAAGCCTTGAAGCGGAGAATACGGAATATATAACTATCATCGACAAGCACGCATTGAAGGAGGCGATTGCTTCCATAAAAGATGAGCTTTCCATTGATACCGAGACATCATCGCCTTCACCCATGCTCGCCGAACTGGTCGGGATATCGTTCTCAAGCGATCCGGTGACGGCATATTACATTCCTCTGTCACATTCATACCAGGGAGCGCCCGGGCAGTTGCCCAAAGACTACGTGCTTGAGCAGATAAGGCACGTTCTCGAACATCCGGGGATTTCAAAGACCGGGCACAACATTAAATATGATCTGATCATATTTGAAAGAGAGGGGATTGATATAAGGGGAATTGCCTTTGATACCATGATCGCCTCCTACCTTTTGAATCCCAACAAGGCAAATCATAATCTTACGGATACCGCAATGGACCACCTCGGAATAAAAAAACTGTCTTTTAAGGACATAGTGGGTAAGGGCAAGAAGGATTTCAGCGAAGTTGCGGTCGAGGATGCCGCGAGATATTCCGGGGAAGATTCAGCCGTGCCGCTCAGGCTAAAAAAACATTTCGGGCCGGAATTAGAAAGGGAAGGGCTTGAAAAACTTTTTCATGAAATAGAAATCCCCCTCATTGAAGTGCTTGCGGATATGGAAATGGCTGGCGTCAGGATTGACATACAGCTGATGGATTCATTTTCTCAGCAAATGGCCAGGGAGCTGACAAGCATTGAACAGAGGATTTATTTTATCGCGGGCGGGGAATTCAACATAAATTCCCCTAAGCAGCTGCAGGAGATATTGTTTGAAAAGCTCGGCCTCAAGCCTGCCAGGAAAACAAAGACAGGATATTCTACAAATATTGACGTCCTCGAACAGCTCGCGCTCCAACATGAACTGCCCGGAGAGATAATAGAATACAGGGCGCTCGCGAAACTGAAAAACACATATGTCGACGCACTGCCGAAACTGGCAAACCCCGAAACGGGAAGGCTCCATACGTCTTTTAACCAGACGGTAACAGCCACGGGAAGGCTGAGCAGTTCCGGCCCGAACCTCCAGAACATCCCGATAAGGGGAGAATGGGGAAAAAGAATAAGGGAGGCGTTTATAACTGATAACGGGAACTCCCTGATATCCTCTGATTATTCCCAGATAGAACTCCGTATACTGGCCCATCTGAGCGGTGATGAAAAACTTATTGAGATATTTAATAATGACGGTGACATACATACAGGAACCGCCTGTGAGCTCTTCGGGGTCCAGGCAAAGGAAGTTACGGATGATATGAGACGGAATGCAAAGACAGTCAACTTCGGGATTGTCTATGGCATCAGCCCTTACGGGCTCAGCCGGCAGCTGGGTATCCCCCCTGAAGAAGCAAGATATTATATTGACACATATTTTGCGCGGCACAGCGGGGTGAAAAACTATATTGACGCCGTGATAGAAGAAGCAGCGGATAAAGGGTATGTGTCGACATTATTTGATCGGAAGAGGCCGGTCCCCGAACTGAAAAGCTCGAACAGGAACATCAGGCAGCTCGGAGAAAGACTCGCGACAAACTCACCCGTGCAGGGCTCGGCGGCTGATATAATAAAGTTATCTATGATAAATATTTGGAAGAGATTGAAGAGAGATAAATTTAAGACAAAAATGCTTCTCCAGGTCCATGACGAATTATTGCTTGAGGCAACGAAAGAAGAAAAGGACGAGGTTGAGCAATTAGTCAGGGAAGAAATGGAAAATGCGGTGCAACTCCGCGTTCCGTTAAAAGTTAATATAGGGACCGGACGGAACTGGGCGGAAGCGCATTAAAACAAAAGACGTTATCCGTGTCAGGTCAACGGTTTAAATCTGGAGGTCTTTCATTCCGGCTGTTTACGGCAACACTTCAGGTCTGAAGAAAAGCGACATTAAGGCGCTTGAGAGGATATACAGGAGGCGTATACCAAAAGACAGCGCCCTGAGCGCGGACATCGCCATGTTGATGGCCGAATGCTCGAATTCCGTGGGGCGGCAGGTCGGCGTCCTTGCGGACAGGGACGGAAATATAAGCCATGTGATTGTGGGAGACGCAAAGGGCATTTTTATCCCCGAGCTCACAAACCATCCTCTCGGCAGAAAAATCCTCCGCGGGTTGAGACTTATCCATACCCATCTTAAAAGTGAAAAGCTGACCCGGGACGATATTACGGACCTTTCTCTTTTAAGGTTTGACGCGCTGATTGTTGTCGGACTGAAAGACGGCCGGCCCGATAATGTTTCACTGGCGCACCTCTCCTCTTCCGACGAAGAAAAGCCGTATGAGGTAACGGGCCCGGTCCCGTTTCACGGCATGGACAGGGTATTTAAGGATTTCGATCTTTTTATTGCCTCTATTGAAGACGGCCTGCGATTGCGCAGGACGGGCTTTGACATAAAGGACAAAAGGGAGAGGGCGGTCCTGGTGAGTGTTTCAACATCATCCCGCTATGAACAGGAAGATTCAATGGAGGAGCTGAAGGAACTTTCAAAGGCCGGCAATGTGGTTATTGTGGACACCATCCTTCAGAGACCCAAAGATATCAACCCGAAGTATCTTATGGGCGCGGGGAAAATAAAGTATCTTGTCATCAGCGCCATGAACAAAGGGGCAACGCTCTTGATCTTTGACCAGGACCTTAATCCCTCCCAGATAAAGGCCATCAGCGATTTAACGGAACTAAAGGTCATTGACCGCTCTCAGTTAATCCTTGATATATTTGCAAGACGCGCCCATAGTAAAGACGGCAGGGTCCAGGTCGAACTTGCCCAGTTGCGTTACAGGCTCCCGAGGCTTACCGGAAAGGGGACCGCCATGTCCAGGCTGATGGGCGGGATCGGCGGGAGGGGCCCCGGCGAAATGAAACTCGAAGTCGACAGGAGAAGGGTCAGGGAAAGGATCACCCTGCTCGAAAAACAGCTCAAGTCCCTTGGCAGGGCGAGGCAGCAGAGAAAGGCGCGCAGGGTCGCGCTCGGGATACCGATTATATCAATAATCGGTTATACAAATGCCGGGAAATCGACCCTCCTGAATAATCTTACCAGGAGCGCCACCTTCGTGGAGGACAAAATGTTTGCGACCCTTGACACGGCCAGCAGGAGGCTGAGATTCCCGAAGGAAAGGGACGTAATAATCACCGACACCGTAGGTTTTATCCGCGACCTTCCAAAAGACCTCTTCGCGGCATTCAGGGCAACGCTTGAAGAACTTGAAGACGCGGATTTACTCCTTCACATAGTGGACATATCAAACCCCAGATTTGAGCAGCAAATGAAATCAGTGGAAAAGATACTATCTGATTTAGACCTTTCGGAAAAGCCCGTATTGCTGGCATTCAATAAAGAAGACCTTGCGGGGAAAGAGGAAACAGGATCGATTCGCAGAGGATATAATGCAATCTCTTTTTCAGCATTGAATCCCGAGACATTTCACGGGTTGATCGCAGCCATTGAAAAAAAGCTCTGGCCGTTTTAATGGATTTTTAAGAGTTTCAGGCAAAACCGTTTGATCCAGTTAATATATGTGCGCTCCGTTCATGATTGGGAATTACACTTTTATTCGAAAAACTTAAAAATTTGCTTGCCCAGTATGCATAGAAATGTATATACTTTTCATTAACAAGGCGGCATGAGCGTAGAAATTCCTGAAATTCCGGCAAAAGCTGATTTTTCATTTAATTGACCTCAAATGACAAAAAACTTAGAAAATATACTTTGCGTATTTCATGAGAATAAAGAGCAATTAAGAAAATCTTTAAATCAAGAGCC
>JAUVPO010000133.1 GCA_030598625.1 Deferribacteres bacterium
CCTCTATCCTGTGAGCAGACCACCCGGCTACACGGGACATTGCAAAAATAGGCGTGAATAATTCCTTCGGAATGCCCAGCATATCATATACAAAGCCTGAATAAAAGTCTACATTAGGACAGGCATTTTTCCCTTTCCTCTTTTTGATTAGTTTAACCGAAAGCCTGGCTACCTTATCGTACAGCCTGAATTCATCAATCCGCCCAAAACTGTCAGCAAGTTTTGATGCCTTATGTTTGAATATTACTTCCCGTGGATCTGATACTGTATATACAGCATGTCCCATCCCGTATATTTTCCCGGATCGGTCATGATATTTTTTTTCCAGTATCCCGCCAAGATATGAATAAATCTCATCCTCATCCTGCCAGTCTTTTACATTCTTTTTCAGGTCCTCCATCATGTTCATCACAGCTTCATTTGCCCCTCCATGAAGGCGGCCTGCAAGTGAGGAGATTCCCGAACTGATGGCCATATATGTATTGGTAAGGCTTGACGAGACGGTCCTTACCGTAAATGTTGAGTTATTTCCGCCGCCATGCTCTGCATGAAGGATCAGGGCAATATCGAAGATATGCGCCAGTGATTTCTCGGGAACCTTTCCATTCAGCATATACAGAAAATTTTCGGCAGTGCTCAATCCTTCTTCCGGTTCAACTATCGTACCAAAACCACGACCACCCGTATTCATTACATTGCAGTTATATGCAATTATTGTGGGGAACTTTGCGATCAGATCAATACATTGCCGGGTTACATCCCGAATGTCAGTTGACTTGGGATTGCTATCAAACTTATGCAGGGCAGAAACGGCTGCATGCAGGGCCCCCATCTGATCATTATTTTCAGAGTTGAACTGAATAATTTTTTTGGCCCGCTCAGAAAGGGGTCTCCTTTTCGCAAGTTCACTAGAGAAGATATGAAGGTCATCATGGGACGGGAGCTCTCCGGTAAGCAGCAGGTAAACAGTCTCCTCAAAACCAAACCTCTCCTCTTCTTCTATGCTTTTGACAATTTTCTCTACGTCATAACCGCAGTAGTAAAGTTTGCCATGGACAGGGATATTGTGGCCCCAAGAGTTTTTTTCGTATCCCCTTACCTGTCCCTTGCTTGTTATGCCGGCAACTACACCTGTCCCATTCAGATTCCTTAAACCCAATTTAATATTTTTCTTCTTGACCAGGTCGGAGTCTAATCCGTCATGATCTATCTCCAACCGAGTAATTTTTTCCAGTATACTTTCCATGCTACCTCCAAAGAATAATTAATAAAAAAGCATCAATATGATTCCGAACACAGAATTAACGAAAAAATCTCGGTAATGTTTGAAATTCTTCAAATCAGTACTGCTGTTTATACTGAGGAAACACTGAGTAATAAAGAATACCACACAATGTAAATAACTACACTATGTTTCCTTTAATTATACGGTAACATATTGAATTTTAATTTTGATTCGGCTTATCATAAATTAAGACTTCAAATGGTAATAAACGACTTTCAATTTTATCCATTTCATTGATATATAGGTGTTATTGAGTTTTTCTTGCAGCATCAATATCATTCACAAGCAGGTGTACTTAATATTTTGCAGGAAAATAAAATCTGACTATAACCGATTGCAAGTGTGATTTTGGGTAAATGTTTTATATATCTTGAATTTGATTTTTCTATATAACTATATGTTTAAAATGAAGGATTATGCTGTTCAGCGAAGTTTATCCTGCGTTAAGTTTAAGCCCCTCTTACGATAAAAACTCCTTCTTCCCCTTATATGTCTTCCAGCGATTGTGAATCCACAGATATTGTCCGGGATATTTCCTGATAACGGATTCCATCCGTCGGGTCATTTCTTCGGTTATCCTCTTGATTTCATCCTTTTTGTCTGTATATTCCCCCGGCCATATCGGATCGCTGACAAAGCCTTCATATTGATAATCTCCCTCCTTCCGGCAGCAGGCCAGAACAACCACCGGCCTTTTGTAAGATAAAGCGAGGATTGCCGGGACCGGAGTTGTGGTGGCCTTGCGTCCGAAAAAATCAATTAACAAACCCTTCATCGTACTCTGATCAGGCAGCATACCTATTGATCTCCCCTGCTTGAGCGTCTGCCGAAGGGCAAAGAGGGCGTTTTTTTTCGGGATAAGGGCCTGTCCGCTAAGGGTGCGGTCCGCGTAAATAAGTTTTTCAACATACTCGTTATCCAGGGGCCTTGCGACAATATCAACAGGAATTCCCACGGATGAACAGATATGCGGGATAATCTCCCAGTTGCCGATATGCGGGGCCACGAAAATACATCCCCCTGATTCGTCATGAATTTTTTTCGCCTTCCTGAAAAGTTCAACAAGGTTTTTTACCGGTGATTCAGCGCCTTTTAAAAAAACCGTCTTCGTAAACATAAAGCGAAGCTTGATAATTTCCAGGAATGAGAGGAAAAAAGACCCGCAGCTTTGCCGGGCCAGATGCCTGATCTCTTCTTCACTTTTTTCCCCTTTAAATGCGTGGCCCAGGTTTTCAATCGCTATATTGCGCCGTTTCTTCCCCAGAAAGAAGAGCAGGTCTCCAAGGGAATTGCCGACGACCTTTACGACCTTAAAGGGGACGATCCGGGCAATCAGTATAATTAAATAAGCCGCGTAATATTCGAGGAGTTTTAATGATTTGCTTTTTTTTCTGCGCTTTTTTTTCAAGGATTGATATTACAACCGTTTCCCGTATCTTCCATTTTATTATGGTGGAAGCATTTCACAATAGTTTAGTAACCCAAAAAATGCATTCAAAATAATCCGGGTTCATTCATCCCATCCTTATTATCCGGATTATCTTCCATGCTTACAACATGATACAGGATGCGAGATACACGATGCAATACACGGCTTTTCTGTTTCATCCACTGATACAGGCATATCAAAAAAATCAACTGTAAAAAATAATAGTTTACTCCATTCAAAAAAACCTGTTAAAACAGTTCATATAAAAGCATCTTTTAAAATTAATCGATCTGCACTTCAGCAAAAAAGTTTGTCATTCCGGCTTGTCCGGAATCTTTCTTCAATAATGAAAGGAGGTGTACAAAAAAACTCGGGAAAAGACAATAAAAATCGCAAAATAGTAAAAAAAGGAGGGTTGAAATGAAAAGGAATATAAAAAACAGGTTGTTTCAAATTTTAACGGCGGCGTTCATCGCCGGTTTAGTTATGAGCAATATGACATTAGCTGACAGCAAGAATAAATCCGGGGAAGGACAGAAGGTTGCGGCTGTCATTAATATCAATAATGCAACGGAAAAAGAATTAGCCGTCCTCCCGGGGATCGGAAAAAAGAAGGCGAAAGCCATTATAACGCACATAAAGGAGAACGGGAAATTCAACAGTGTCAATGATCTCAAAAAAGTAGAAGGGATCGGGAAAAAGACCCTTGAAAATATCAAAGAATACATTACGGTTGAGGGCGGGTAAAGCTTAACCTGAAAATGCATCTATACGCAGCGTCATAAATTATTGCGCATGTTATGTCATTCCCGCTTGTCGGGAATCTTTCTTCCAAGAAGGATGCCGGACAAGCCGGCATGACAGACTTGGGGAGTTTTTATATTATGCGCAATCTTATAAGTCGTCATGCATACAATGATGCAGATGTTGGGAAAAGATTTATTTTGCGATACGTTAAACACAATTTAAATCAATCAAGTCCGGTCCGTCAGGCGTCTGTTATGCTCCTCTATCCCCCCAAATATTTTGTATTACAGCGCCGGCGGACCTCTTTTTTTATGTGATATCAAGGCAGGCTGTAGAAAAAGACCGCGAGCACACGGCATACTGCATCATGCAAAATTCCATGCCGCTTTTACATAACATGATTGACGAATACTAAAGAATCATTTAAAATTTAATAATGCGCCTATAGCTCAATTGGACAGAGTGTCTGACTACGGATCAGAAGGTTGGGGGTTCGACTCCTCCTGGGCGCGCCATATAATTTATTAAGATCACGTCTTTTTATTATCAGCGAAATCTGCAATAAATAATAATAGTTTAACTAACGCAATATGGAATAGCCGTATTGTATCTATACAGTTAGTTTAAATATTTTATCCGGTAAAGACATGAACAACCTGGGGAAAGTTCCTGTTTTTATTGAAAGATTCAAATGAGCGACAGACATAAGACAAAAAAACAACCCATGGATGAATTGGCGGAATTGCTCAAGCAAGTTATTGAATCTGAAAAGACGGGTATCAGGGATAAGCCTTTAAAAGATGAGCTTCAAGAGATTAAAAACAATCTTGAAATATGGGTAAAGAAGCTTACGGCCGGATTAAAATCAGAGATTGAACTTCTTAAGGGTGAAATTGCCGGACACAGGAAAGCGAATGAAGCGCTGAGGAAAAGCGAAGCGTTTATGTCCGCCATAGTCGCGGCCTTTGACGGGTTTATATATGTTTGCTCTGATGATTACCATATCGAGTTTATGAACGATCTTCTGATTATGCAGACAGGTTACGATGCAACAGGCAAACTGTGTTATAAGGCTCTGCAAAAGCGCGATTCTGTCTGCCCGTGGTGCCCGAATGAACGTGTATTCAAGGGTGAACTGGTCCATCTGGAGATCAGAAACCCAGCGGACAGAGGATGGTATTATGTTGTAAGTTCGCCATTATACAACCCCGACGGCACTGTCTCAAAACAGTCTCTGATATTCGATATAACGGACAAAAAAAAGAAAGAAGTCGAACGGAGAAAATTCAAATTCATCTGTGATAATTCAAACGACTCTCACGTTATATTGGACCGGGAGGCAAGCTTTTTATATGTGAATAAAAACTTATGTGAAACATTAGGATATTCAGAAAATGAGCTTTTAAAAAAACGCTTTCCTGATATGCATCCGAACTGGGATAAGGAGAAATATCACAATCTGTTTGATATTGTACAGAATGAAAAAGTGGTCCCTTTTGAGATCTTATGTAATAAAAAGGACGGATATACTATTCCTGTTGAGGTCAGCGCTACTGGATATCAAGCTGACGGCAAGCCTTATGTATTCGCAGTTCTCCGGGATATCACGGAGCGGAAGAAGATAGAAGAGGCGTTACTGAAATGCAATGATATACTGGAAGCACGTATTAATGAACGAACTTCGGAGCTTGTAAAAACCAACAAAGAATTATTGGAAGAGATCAGCAAGCGCAAAAAGATAGAGGAGGAACTTTCCAGGACAGAGAAAAAGCTGAGGATTCACGCAAAGGAACTTCTGGAAGGCAATATCGCGTTAAAAATCCTGTTGAGGCAGCGGGAGAATGACAAGAAAGAGCTTGAAGATAATATATTGTCCAACATTAAACAGTTGATACTGCCCTATTTGGCAAAATTGAAAAAAAACAGGCCATTGTCCGATGAATTCGCTTATTTAAATATCATCGAAGAAAATCTGAAAGAGATCATCTCTCCTTTTTCACAGAAATTATCATCCAGTTATCTGGGGCTTACACCGAAGGAGATTCAGATAGCCGACCTGATCAAGGACGGGAAACAGGACAAGGACATCATGGAAATTTTAAGAATATCTTTTGATACGGTCAAATCCCACCGGAAAAATATAAGAAAAAAACTCGGGATATACGGACAAAGAATCAATATGAGAACCAGGCTTCTGTCTATAAATGAATAGGTGGTTTTTTATCACCCTTATATAACTAATTATTAATACTTCATTTTAATACTTATATCATTTATATTATAAAATTGTGTATTAAAA
>JAUVPO010000003.1 GCA_030598625.1 Deferribacteres bacterium
ACTAAGGATTTATGTTTATTTCAGTCTGCATTTTATCAATAATTCTTATTCCTTCTATTGCTGATGCATGGGGCCCACTTACACATGTTTATCTGGGATATCAGGTGCTTGATATAGGCGCCGCCCTTATTCCAGCGGGGGTCTATTCGCTCTTGAGAAAGTACAGGAACGATTTTTTATACGGAAATTTAAGCGCTGATATAATACTCGGCAGGAGATTTCAGGGTTTCGAAAAGAACTCTCACAACTGGAACATTGCCTGGAAACTGCTTAAGGCTTCGAAAACAGACAGGCAGAAGGCGTTTGCCTATGGTTATTTGATGCATCTCTGCGCCGACACAGTCGTACATAACTTAGAAAGAAACAGTCTGCCTTTCAGCCATTCACTGCTGGAGATAAAGTCCGACAGCATAATTGACAAGAAGTACCGGTGGGTACTAAAAAGGCTTGATAAAACAATGCAGAGAAAAAATGACGTCTTTCTCGAAAAAAAGATTGAAAGCCTGATATTTTCATTTAAAACAAACAAACGGATATTCAAGGGGATTCTCGTATTGTCACGATTGCCCAATTACTCTCCTGTATCCAACTTTATTGATAACCGGTTCCCTTATCAAATCAGTGTCGGGAATATCTATGACTTTCAGCAGGAATCCTTGAGCCGGATGTTTGAACTGTTAAATAACGGTAGGGATTCTGAAGTGCTCAAAGAGCATCCTCTGGGGAGATACCAGAGGAAGGCCGTCTGATTTTAATACAATTTAACATTCATGATGGAAGACAAAGAAGCCAAAACAATAATCGAATCGCTGCTTTTCATGGCCGGCGAACCCATGACGCTTGACAGTCTCCGGAAAACTATCGAGATAGACAAATATAATACCGAAAGACTTGTCAGGGAGCTCATAGGCGATTATTCCATAAAAAACACCGGCCTTTTAATCGTTGAGGTTGCGGAAGGTTTTCAGATGGTTACCAACCCCGCCTGCGCTCCCTGGGTAAAGAAACTCCTTAGCACAGCAGCCCCCAAGAGACCGACCCAATCATCGATTGAGACGCTTTCCATTGTTGCCTACAAGCAGCCGATTATCAAGGCGGAGATAGAGGCCATCAGGGGGGTCAATTCAGACGGTGTTGTCAAGACGCTCCTTGAGAGAAGACTCGTGAAAATCCTCGGCAGGAAAGAGGCGCCCGGCAGACCTCTCATGTACGGCACTACAAAAGAGTTCCTGCAATATTTCGGACTTAAAGACTTATCAGGACTTCCGACACTCAAGGAGTTTAATGAAACGGATATTCCTGAAGCCCCTGAAGCCGGACCGGAACAATCAGAGGCATGGCAACCTTCCAATGAGGAACTGGAAGGTGCTTTCAGGTCCGATGACCGGCAGTCCGCAGATATGGAACAACCTCAGGAATAGAAACAACGTCCCCTGTTTTTCTACTCGGTTTCTTCTTTATTTTCTTCCCTGATAGACACATCTTTTACAAAGTCAGCACATTTTAAATCCTTGCCGCTTACGGAGAACTTTTTCTGACAGGTAGCCCTCCATGCACAAACTGCGCAGATATTTGCAGACATGATTAACTCTCCCTTATTTATTTCCTAAAATTGAGTAAAGCCGCTTCGGCTCAGTTCAGGTTATTTTATTATAAATGGCTTATGCCATTTATAAGTCAATATAGTCCCGATATTCATTGAGATACCGCCCTTGGAATTTATTATAAAGATTTTCCTGTCTATATGGAACAGTTCCTTCACAATCCGCTCTACAGGTATTTGTTTTCGATAACGCCGGCAAAGCTCGTCAGCAAACATTGGAACAATCTTATCATTCATCCTGAGTTCAGTATCCACAAAGAAAATCGAGATATCGGGTGAAAGGTCTTCCACACGATTGAAAAAGGCGGTAATTTCTTTATCATAAATCTGTTTCGGCGGTGAAGACTTTATTTCCATATAAAGCAGAGAATTATCAATCCCGGCAATCAGATCGTAATCGCCGCCGACTTCCGGTCTTTTAAACTTCACCCCCCAAATGGTTTCAGCCAGAAAATCATTCTTTATTAAGCCGGCAACAAACCATTCAAGTGTTTCGCCGAAACTTTTTACCGGCCGTTTTATGATACGGTACTTTTTCCCGGCGGACTCTACAATTTTTGCTTTTAAAAGGAAATCAAGATATTGCGCCGATACCTGCTTTGTGGCATACCTGGTAACCATATCAAGTGTAAAGGCGTTCTGGTGTTTTATAACATCCCTGAGAAACAGTCTGAAAGAGTATTTATTAAGCCTTTTATAGAAAAAAGAAGCGTATCTTTTATCCGGCATCAGAAGGTCGTTTGAAGGTTCTTTCTTGTAGATACTGAAGCCTCTCAACTTGAGCATAACTTCAAGAGAAGGAGTGATTTCAGAAACCTTTTTTCTGAGGCGTTTAATTTCAGCTTTCAGGAGTTTAACTTCATCAGTCATTTACATCAGTTCTTCTATCTTTTCCCAGTCAACATTGTTGTGAATACAGTCATATTCATGAAGCCGGATACCCTGTGTCTTTATCCTTCTGCCGTTTAATCTTATACCCCTGTTTGTAACTTTTTCAGAATGTATACCTCTTTCTATTTCATAATCACAGGCAACTCCAATCACTCCTTTGAGATTCTTCCTTTGCACAAGTCTTTTCGTGAAACCTACGCTTGGAGTAATGTAGAACTGATACCCTCTTTGTTTTGCAGATTTCTGGATTTCTCCGCATCCGCAAAGATCGCATTTTTTACACAATACCCCGTCAAACTTCGAGAACCTGGCAGGACATTTATTGTTTATGAGGCAATGCGGTAAAATAACAGCAACGTCTTTTTTCTCCAGCTTCTGAAAATCAGTCCTGTAATAGTCATTAATTGTTGACATTACATCATTTCTTTTCAGGCCGAGAATGCCTTTAAGTTTGTAACTGTATAAGACGGCAAGAAACTTTATTTTTTTAAACATATCCCAACATCAATAAAAATTTTCTCTTTCCATAAATTCTAATCATTATAGTCAGTATTATCAATAGCAACTCTCTGAAAAGACTCGATTTACACTAAAGCTTTCTAAACTGATTACATCAAAAGCCTTATGATATTATAATACCTGAATTGAGTTATTCTTCAACCCAAATATTGCATTATCAGGATCAACGGTACAGAAACTGATCTTTATTAAAGGATATTGTAAAATGAAACTGCTAATTATGGAGACTATAGAAAACTTCTCTTTAACAGGTGAAACCAGGCAGTTTTAATAATGAGAATGGATATGGACCGCTTTGAAGATGTTTTAGGAAAATGGGTAATCAAACTGCGATGGTTGATAATTGCGATAACGATATTGATCGTATTGATTGCAGCGGGAGGGATTCGTTTTTTGACCTTCAATAATGACTTGCGGATTTTCTTCAGTGAAAAAAATCCGCAGTTACAGGCGCTTGAGGAACTGGAAAATACTTATAACAGAATTGACAACGTTGCATTTGTAATCGCCCCTAACGACGGTAATGTCTTTACAAGTAAAACGCTTGCAATGATAGAAGATCTTACCGAAGCCTCATGGAAAATACCTTATTCGAGCAGGGTTGACTCCATAACCAATTTTCAGTATACAAGGGCAGTGGGTGACGAGCTTATTGTAGAGGACCTGGTCCGGGATGCAAAAGGTCTGTCGGAAACCGATATTACCCGGACAAGACAAATTGCACTTTCCGAACCTTTGCTTGTTAACCGTCTGATCTCTGTTTCCGGACATGTTACAAGTGTCAGCGCCAATATCCTGCTGCCAGGCAAGTCAACAAATGAGGTGCCGGAGGTAGCTTTATTTGCCCGTAAAATGGCGGATGATTTTCGGATTAAATATCCGGACATTGATATATACCTTATAGGCGCGGTAATGTTTGACAACGCTTTTGGCGAGGCTGCCAGGGATGACCTTCTTACGCTGGTTCCGGCTATGTTTCTTGTAATACTTATTATAATAGGGCTCACATTGCGGTCTTTTACAGGGACTTTTGCAACTCTCATAATTATCTTGTTTTCCATGATTACCGGACTGGGAATCTCAGGCTGGTTTGGTATATCTTTAAATCCCGCTTCCGCCAATGCTCCAACCATAATTCTTGTTCTGGCAGTAGCTGACAGCGTCCACTTGTTAACAACAATGTTTCAGGAGATGCGCATGGGCAAGAACAAATATGAATCAATTGCCGAGTCTTTGCGGATCAACCTCCAGCCGATCTCTCTAACCAGCGCCACCACGACAATAGGTTTTTTGACCATGAATTTTTCCGACGCTCCGCCTTTTCATGACCTCGGTAACATAGTGGCAATAGGCGTAATGGCGGCCTTTGCCTATTCAATATTGTTTCTGCCGGCATTATTGTCAGTAATGCCAATCAGGATTAAGCCAAAAACTGACACCGCTGACATTATCCTTAAATCTTGTGATAAGTTAGCTGGTTTTGTTGTAAACAGACGCAAACTCCTTTTCCGGCTGATATCGGTATTTATTATTGCCATGACCATAGGTATGACACAAATTGAGCTAAGCGACGACTGGGTCGGCTATTTTGACGAACGTTACGCAATTCGAAGAGCAACGGATTTTACAAGGAACAATTTATCAGGTTTCAACGTAATTGAATACTCTTTAAATTCCGGTTCAACAGGCGGTATTAACATGCCTGAATACCTGCTCAAAGTCGAAGAGTTTGCCGACTGGTACCGTAAACAGCCAAAGGTAATGCATGTTAACACAATTACTGATACAATAAAACGATTAAACAAAAACATGCATGGAGATGACGAAAGTTATTATCGGGTTCCGGAACAGCCCGAACTGGTAGCGCAATATCTGCTCTTGTATGAAATGTCTCTCCCCTTTGGCCTCGATCTTAACAATCAGATCAGTATAGATAAATCAGCGACTCGAATGATAGTCACATTAAGAGGGACAACTACAAGGGAGCTGCAGGAAATGGACGATAGAGCGCAGGATTGGCTGAAGACAAATGCTCCTGAACAAATGTTTACCTACGGTTCCGGACTGTCAATTATTTGGTCCCATATATCACATCGCAATATTAACAGCATGTTGAGCGCGTCTTTTTTAGCGCTTGCACTGATTTCAGGGCTTCTGATACTTGCATTAAGAAGCTTGAAGTTCGGTGTCTTAAGTTTGATACCTAACCTGTCACCTGCCTTTATGGCCTTTGGATTTTGGGGGATAGTAGTAGGTCAGGTCGGGTTAGGACTATCGATTGTAGTGGCAATGACCCTCGGCATCGTAGTAGACGACACAGTGCACTTTATTACAAAATATCTTCGTGCCCGTCGCGAGCACAATATGAGTCAGTCCGACGCCGTCCGTTATTCCTTTAATACAGTTGGTACCGCACTGTGGGTCACAACGTTTGCGCTTGTTGCCGGGTTCCTGATCCTGACTTTTTCAGGGTATAAAATGAATTCAGATATGGGCCTGCTGTCGGCCATAACAATCACCATAGCATTAGCTATGGACTTTCTGTTCCTCCCGACTATATTAATGAGAGCAGATAATAAAAATAAACTTGCTGAATAATGTTAGCATAATCACCGCAGTCGGCGATTTTATCAATTGGAACTTGACAGAATCACCTATGAAAAAACTCAAAAACGGTAATTTTAAAATAACCTTAAAATTATCCCGCAACAGAGAATACAGATTCAGATACCTTATTGATGCCGACCGGTGGGAAAATGATTGGCACGCTGATAAGTATGTTCCAAATTCTTTTGGATGTGACGATTCATTGGTGATTGTTTAGGGTCATATAAAACGATAAATTTTTGCAATTACATGCCCCGATACAATATCGGGGCATTGCAAGTTTATAGTTCAGGCATTCTATCACCTTTCTTCCTTAATCAGCCCCTTAAAAAATATTGCAAGCTTGTGACATGGGTCACGGTTTTATCATCCCGCTTGCCAATATAATTATAGAATAGAAAATTTCAGGAGGATATAATGCAAACAAACAGGATAGTAATAAGATTCAAGGACAAAAAATTAATGAAAGGATTAACTAATGACTTTTCTCCTCATAAAAGATTTTTTCACTTAAAACTTTTAAGTGGCGCTGTTGTAACAGTTAACACAGAAAAATTAAAAGCAGCATTCTTCGTTAAAACTTTTAATGGAAACAAGGACTATATTTATAAATACAATGATTTCATCCCATGGGGCGGCAATAAGATCAAAATAGAGTTTATTGACGGTGAGGAAATGATTGGTTATACTCCGAACCACCCTTCCGATCATCACGGTTTCTTTGTTACACCGGCTGACTTGCAAGGCAATAACAAGCGCATTTTTGTAATTGCCTCGTCGACTAAAAAATGGACGATTTTGTAGTCTAAAATTAATTTTCCGCTATTTGACGAGTAAACTCAGGATTGCCATATTTATTAATGTACTTATTCAAGATTAACCGGCTTTATACCGAGTAGTATGAAATGGATGATGTTGATTCTATACTATAAAGATGTTTAAAAAACTACGGAGGGAAACTATGTTTAAAAAATTTGTAGACAATGTGGAAAATCTCAAACCAAGCGATAATGTTACAGATAATAATTACAGTAAAACAGACGATAACATAAAAAAAGACAATAATGGATCGGGGCTTGGGAAGGGTATCAGCAATGATATCAGCAGCAAAATTGTAAGTGAAAAAACCAGCAACGGAAAAATAAACACTATCCTAAAGGGAAGCAAAGTGACGGGAGATATCAATATTACATGCGATTTAGAGTTGAGCGGTGAGATTGAGGGCAATATTACCTCAAAACAAAATTCCAACATTGTTATCAAAGGTGTCTGTAAGGGAAACGTGGAAACCGGGGAAGGCAATGTTGACATTGAGGGAGAATTGGAAGGCGGCAATATTACAGCAGGCCGTAATGTATCCATCCTGGGCAAGTTCAACGGGGGAGAGATAAAGGCAAACGGCAAGATATATATAAACGGCGAATTCAATGGCAAACTGGAATGTAATGAAGTCGAAATAGGCCCCAATGCCCAGGGGAAAGGTGAATTATTCTATAAAAATCACATCTCCATTTCCAGGGGAGCTAAAATTGAAGCGCAGATAACCCAGCTCCGGAAAGAACCCGTCGTTGAAAATGCATCTCCCGAGAATAATGTTGTAGATATTAAGCTTCCTGTCAAAAAAGAATTGGAAGCAAAGGGGTAACTGCCAATACCTTGATTCATTAGAGATAATTCAAAAATGATGGTCCATTTTGTGAATATATTATAATGAGGTTCTTGCAAAAGTCCTCTATTTGATCCTGAATTTACTTCAGGGTTAAATAACACTTTGATTTTTCAAGATTCTGAAAAAGCTCAGAATGAGAGTTGTTGCTATTTTCAAACTTTTGCAAGAGCCTCTAAGGATTACAATTCAAAAATAATTTTTGTTGTTAGTGCAGGACATAAAATAGCAAAATAAATAAGCCGGTAACTGAGCTAACGCTCTATTCTTTTTTCTGATTCTCAAAATCGCCTGCAATTTTTTCAAGGTTTTCTGTTATATACTTTCCGAGGTCCTCCGCTTCTTCTGAAGTTATACTTTTAATGTCATTAGACAGACCTTCAATTTCCGTTTCATCCATATCAATTGTCCTGTTAATCGTAAAAGAATCGATTTCACCATCATCGAGCAATACCCCGCAGGCTCCCACCGCACCTATAAACTCACCTTTAACAAATATTGGCACAACCATTTTCAACAAACCGGCATCACACTCTACTATAGCAGGTCTTTTACTTCGTTTTGCCATTCCGGCAATGTTCATATGAGCAACCGCGCAAATAAAGCTCTGACCCCTGTCGTCCGCTTTAATAGCCGGACATAAACGGTTTACCCACTGCTTATAGTCAGAAATCCTGAATCCATCAATATTAAACACGTTTACATCCAGACCGGATCTTTCATGAATTTCCCTTTCCAACTCCATCCAGTTTTCAAGAGGCAAAATGTCAGTAAGTTTCATCTTTCCACTCCGTTACGTCTATTAAGCTTACCGTAAATGCATTATATATTAAAACAAATTATTGTATTAACCCAAAAAATGCGGGTGTTGTGAAACACCCGCATTTTTTGGGCTAACTGACACGGGATCCTGATAGTTTTGTTATAATCCAGACTTACGAACCCCAGATGGAGTTTACCACATGATTAGAGAAGAAGCAGGAATGACATAAAAGGAATAGATCTTTTTAATGAATGATATTATATGAGTTACTCGCTTTGTCTTTTCTCTCTTTCCAGTAACGCCTGCCGGCTAAAACTGCTCCGCCTGTTATAAAGAGGATTGAACTTATCGGCTCCGGAATAATAGGGGGATTAGATCCACCATCCGGCCGAGGAATAAAATCAAGCTTATCATTGCTATCAAAATTTGCAATTGCTAACGCATCATTATAGGCAAAAACCTTGCTTCCCTTAATGGATCCACTTTTGGCAACGAAATTTCCCCACACAGGGTCAGAAGATGTTTCAAACGTAATTCTCATGGATTCAGCATCATTAATATCCCATTTAATTCCATAGATCGAATTAGGCAAATTGATGTTTCCGGACTTGGCCCACTTTTTTGGTCCTTCCTGAGAATATTCAGCACCATTGACCAAGATATTTGTTAAAACAGTATCTTCGTCAGTGATCTCAAGTATAAAGTTAGAAAGACTTTTTTTACTCCAGTCAATTGAATATTCATAAGACCATAATTGCATGTTAAGATCATATGAAATATCCCATGAAATGGAGAAATCAGGCCATCCGACTGAACCACCCGAAAGGCCCCCTTTGGAGTTAGAGGGATTGTAACTATCGATATCAAATGTGCGCTGGTCCTCAAGGTCACTGAAACCTATACTTTCTCCCCATATACCTGCATTAGCAGAAGTAATCAAAAGAAATAAAACAGTAATCAGTATAACTATCACCCTATACATTGTGTTATCCTCCGTTACCCTCAAGATATATGGTCTTATATATTTCACATGCTTCAAAATATTGGCCACAGAAATAAACTGTCTTCTCTATGTCCTGACTGCCCATTTTAATGCAGAAACAATTAGCAGCAGGTTTTCGGACAAAAGGACATAGTCCTTTTTTAAAAGATGTCGCCAATATTTTATTCTCTATCGCTTTTTCTTTTAACATATCGGTTCCCTTATATCGAATCTTTATTCAAAATCCATGCCAGAAAAATAAAATTTAATTTAATTATTGTTTTTCTATTAATAAACAGTTAGTTATAACAATAAAACGACTATGTCATCTATTTAAAAAAACAGGCTTTTGATGGTATTGTCCCGTAACAAGATGTAACATGAATGTGTCAGTGACACATTATTTCATCTTTCTTTAATATCCCTCCTTCCACCATAAGTCACCTATTTCAGGTCGTGTATATGCCTGTCCTGAAATATTTCAAAATCTCTGATGAATAGCCTTGAAAGGAATTTAGCAGTTTTTTTCAACAGGGGATACTATCATTATTATCAGGTGCGATTTCTACAGGTTTATGTTAGAAACAGGAGTGGGAAAATGAGCTTGTTCAAGGAGGTAAAGTATTGAATTGCGGGAAATGTTACTCTCTATGAAACCTGTTCTGGGCGCAGGAAATACCCTTATCGAGGATTATCGGGATTGCATCGGCTGCCTTTTCAACAGCCTCCTTCACAACTTGTCGTTCCTTTTTCTTAAAAGTGCTCAGTACATATCTCTCTGCAGGAATTCTATCGGAACGTCCAATGCCTATTTTTAATCTGATAAAATCTTTTGAACCTAAACTTCCTATTATGGATTCAATACCCCTATGACCACCGGAAGATCCCGTCTTTCTTATCCTGATAACGCCGGTATCCAGATCAATATCATCATGCACTACAAGTATGTTGTCTGCTTCGTCGAATCTCTTGATAGCATCTCTCACTGCAACACCGCTTTTATTCATATAAGTAAGAGGCTTTATGAGGACCGCTTCCTGATTTCCAATAAGGCCCCTTCCATATGTATAATGCTTAGCCTTTTGATTTAAAGACACAGACTCTCTTATTGCCAGCGCGTCGACAACCATAAATCCGATGTTGTGTCTAGTCTCTTCATAAGCATCTCCCGGATTGCCCAGGCCTACCACGAGCCACATAAGAATAAATTATTTCTCTTTCTGTTTTTTTCCTTCTTTTTGTTCTTTCTGTGGCTCTTCCTCCTCCTTGCCCTTGGCCTTTACCAATTCAGGCTCTGCGGCTTCCTCCACGGCAGCTTCCACAGGAGCAACCTCCTCTACAACAGGGGCGGAGACTGTAAGTATAACTTCACCGGGACCAGTAACAATCTTTACGCCTTGCAGCGGCTCAAGATCACTAACATGAAGAGAGTTGCCGATCTCTATAAACTCTGCATCAATTTCAATCCTGTCGGGTATTTGCGTAGGAAGACATTCCACCTCAACTTCCCTCAAACGATACTGCAAAATCCCTCCCAGTTTGACACCCGCAGGCTGCTTGACTATTACAAGAGGAACCATAACTTTTACGCTTTTTTCAAGTGAAACTTTGATAAAGTCAACATGCAAAAGTTTATCGGACACCGGATCCAACTGATAATCTTTCACAAGGACCGGGTGTTCGGACGATTTTGCTCCATCCTCATTGAGTTCGATGGTAATCAGAGAATGTTCTCCAACCCCTGACGATATGAGATTAGTCATTTCTTTGCCCTGAACTTTTATCGGGGTGGATTCTCCATTGTCATAAACTACCGCAGGCAGCACGCCCATCCTTCTTAAACTTCTGGCGCCGCCCTTTCCTCTTTCCTGTCTTTTATCAGCTTTAACTAATATTTTCTTCATCTATTTCATCCTCCATAAATTTTTTAAAGGGTTCAACGATGCTATAATTCAGTGTCTCAATTTAAGTTAAAAAAATAATTTCACCGCCGGAATCCCCGACTCACATAATCCTTTTCAAATAAATAGTGAACTAACCGATGTTTCCTCGTGTATTCTTTTTATGGCCTCACCCAGCAGCGAAGCTACAGAAAGTACTTTAAGTTTCTTGCATCTTTCCTTTTTTTCATCCATTGGTATTGTGTTGGTCACAATCACCTCTTCAAGCGAAGACTTATTAATATTATCCAATGCAGAGCCTGAAAGTACAGCATGAGCGCACGCTGCTACAACAGATTTTGCGCCATTCTCTTTAATTGCAGACGCCGCCTGAGTAATAGTTCCCGCCGTATCTATCATATCATCAAAAAGAATAGCGTCCTTATCTCTAACATCTCCGATAACATGCATAACTTCCGATACATTTGCCTTCTCCCTGCGCTTATCTATAATTGCAAGCGAAGCATTCAATCTCTTTGCAAATGCCCTTGCCCTTTCAACACCTCCGGCATCCGGAGATACAATGACAATATTATCTGAATAAGTTCGTTTTACATATTCCGAAAGCACAGGAGTTGAATAAAGATGATCAACGGGGATATCAAAAAATCCCTGGATTTGCCCAGCGTGTAAATCTATGGTAAGCACCCTGTTGATTCCGATTGAGGTTAACAGGTCTGCAACAAGTCTCGCTGAGATAGGGACCCTCGGCTGGGACTTTCTGTCCTGTCTGGCATAACCATAATAAGGTATAACAGCTGTAATCTTATTAGCGGAAGCGCGTTTTAACGCATCTATCATCAGAAGCAATTCCATAATATTATTGTTTACCGGCATACAGGTAGACTGGACTACAAAAACATCCGTGCCTCTAACGTTCTCATTAATCTGGACCATTATTTCACCGTCACTAAAGGTATCGACAGTTGCGTCACCAACAGGAATTTTCAGAAAATCCGCAATCTCTTTTGCTAACTCTTTATTGGAATTACCTGTAAATAATTTAATACCCTCTGGCATGTTACCCCCTATAAAAATTTCGGTCATCAGCTAACAATCGACGGTTGTTAGCTGATAGTAAGCATTTCTAAATATATTTAACAAATCTTATTTTATTCAAATATTCTCTGCCCGACAACCACTATTAAGTTTAAATATGGCTGGGGCGGGAGGATTCGAACCTCCGAATGGGAGAACCAAAATCTCCTGACTTGCCGCTTGTCGACGCCCCAAATACCCTGTGGAAGTTTAGAGTTAAACAGTAATAGGTAACATCTGATTTTAGCTTAGGAACTCTTAATTTCCAATTTAATCGATTATGGTCCGCACAGCAACAGTCCAAAACCCGGCAAATGTCCGTGAAGCGACTTCCGCTTTTTTGCGTGAATCAAACACCCCGAATACAGCAGAACCGCTTCCACTCATTAAGGAACATACAGCCCCCGCATCAAGCAATCTTTCCTTTATTTCAGCGATTACAGGGAAGCCCTTTATGGTAACTAACTCAAGGTCATTTGAAGCAATACCGGCTAAATAACCCAATTCGGCTTTTTCAATTTTACTGATAAAGTGCTCAATATTATTTACTTTTCCGGCTTTTTTTGTCAACTCGCACTGAGCCTGCTCCGACCTTGGATTTTTCCCGTTCTCATACACTGAGGCGCCGGAAGCAGCAAAGGTTTTATATACCCATGCCGTTGAGACATCAAAGGGAGGTTTTACAAGTAAAATATTTATTGTTTTCAAAGCGTTGCGAGAAACTATCCTTTCACCCCTGCCGTGCGCCAAAGAAAGCGCTCCGTTGAGAAAAAAAGGGACATCAGAGCCTAATTTTTCCGCCGCCTTGAAAATGTCCTCTCTGGAAAGATTCAGTGACCACAATTTATTCAAACCACAGAGCGTCGCTGCTGCGTCACTGCTTCCTCCGCCGAGACCGGCGCCGACCGGTATATTTTTATCAAGATAAATCAGAGCGCCGGCTTCAACGCTGTATTCATTCTTCAGAAACATCGCTGCCTTGAAAACCAGGTTTTCTTCAGTGGGGATCCGGCCATCCGTTTCCAGTATTAAATCTTCCGATGGAGCAAACGTAAGAACATCGTAGAGGGTGATTTTTTGAATAAGGCTTATAATCTCATGAAATCCGTCATTGCGCAAGCCAAGGACTTTTAAAAACCAGTTAATCTTTGCAGGGGCATTTAAGGTAAGCATATAAAAATTGACCTAAAGCAGGTAGTAACATGAAAACAAAGATATAAAATCAACTAATTTACCGGCTCACCGCTTTTTAACGTCCGAGGTTTTCTATTTTATTTTCAATCCTATCCCTGAGCCCTTTTTCTTTTTCATGAAACTCAAGAGATTTTTCCCATGCCTTTGTCGCAGCCTCTTTATTATCCATCTTTTCATAGACATCGCCTAAGTGCTCAAAGATTATCGGGTCGTCATTTTCGATCTCGGAAGCCTTCTTTATCTCCTTCAATGCTTCGCTATACATCCCCCTTTTATAATAAACCCATCCGAGACTGTCACGAATATAACCGCTATCAGGGGCTAATTCAACCGCCTTTTTTACAAGATCCAGCGCCTCATCAAGATTAATGCCCTTATCCGCATATGTGTACCCCAAATAATTCAATGCCTCTACGTGGTCCGGATTGATTTTTAAAGTTTTCTTCAAATAAGAAAACATTTCCTCAAATCTGTTCATCTTTTCATAGACGACAGCAAGGTTGAAAATAATTTCATCATCCTCGGGCGCAATAGCAAGGGCTTTATTGAGCGTCTCTTCCGCCTTTGCATAATCTTCTTTCTGAATATACAGTTGACCAAAGTATAAATATACATCCGGGTTTTCAGGTAAAAGTTTCACGAGAGATTCAAACTGTTCTATTGCCTCGTCATATTTCTTCATTACCCTGAGAATCTTCCCAAACAAAAACACGGCGTTTACATTTTCAGGCTCTGCAGAAACGATCTTGCGCAGCTCTTTCTCAGCCTTTTCAAACTCTTCGTTATCCACATATATGCTTGCAAGCATCTCGAGGACTTTCAGATTATCCGGATCAGCCTCCGCAATCTCCGTAAGTTGTTCTATGACCTTATCAATCAATCCTTTTTTAAAATATAACCTGATAAGCCTCTTCCTCAACTCCAGGTCATGCGCATGGGAAGTGACAGATCTTTCATAATTTAAAATAGCATTATCTAAGTCCTCAATAGATTCATAAGCTACCCCCAGCAGATAAAAACCATCCCATAAAGACGGATTCAATTCAACGGCCTTTTGAAGCTCCACGATCGCCTTTCCGTATTCTTCCTTCTCCACGTAAATCCTTCCGAGATAATATCTCGCCATGACATTAAAGGCATCTATTTTAATCACCTTTTTCAATGTCTTTATTGCATTGTCAATCTTATCATCAAGTGTATAGAGGTAAGCAAGATGTATGTAAGTTTGCGTTTTTTCAGGGTCGATTTCCAGCAATCTTTCATATACACTAATCGCTTTTTGATAGTCTTTCCTGCTGATATACAGCTTTGCCAACAATGTAAATGCGGGCTCATACTCGGGAGATTTAGTAACCACATCCTCTGCAATCTTAATTGCATCATCTATCCTCTCCATCCTCAGATATACCTCACTGATTTCGGTTTTCAGATAATCTGAGTCAGGAGATTCTTTGAGGGCAAGTTTCAGTTTTTTTAACGCTTCATCCCAGTCGCCTGAAAGTTCAGCCTCAACAGCAAGGATGTAATTATAGTCGGATTCTTCTGAATAAACGGTTTCCACCGCCTTACTCGAAACAGCACACGACCCGAGCAACAATGCCATGAACAACAAAGCATAACATTTCATCTCAAACTTCATGGAATTATTATGTCATAAAGAAAAGCCTATTGACAATCTCCCCTTAAACCTCTATGAATTTTATCTGCTGAATCAACGCACAGTTGCCAAATACAAAGACTAAATGCTAAATTTACTGGAATAAAACTAACCCCGATAACGCGGACATTGCTCATAAATTCGCATTCTTTTCAAAAAATGCAACAGATAAACAACGTCCGTATTATCGATTGAATTTTTCATGCTTACAGAAAACATTAAAAATATATTTAAAAAATTCGACGGCACCGGAATCCTTGTTATCGGCGACCTTATGGTTGATCATTATATCTGGGGGAAAGTTAAAAGGATATCCCCCGAGGCCCCCGTTCCCGTGGTCGAAGTGGAGAAAGAAAATCTGCTGTTAGGCGGTTCCGCAAATGTGGCCCATAATATATTATCTCTGGGCGGGAAGGTCTTTATTACAGGGACCGTAGGCAGTGACGATACGGGAAAGCTTTTGATATACAAGCTCCTTGAAAAAGGGTTTAACACGGATGGCATCGTTATAGACGGGAACAGACCCACCACCGTAAAGACCAGGGTGATTGCACACAGTCAACAGATGGTCCGTTTTGACAGGGAAATCAAATCCGATATCAGCAAGCCGACCTTATCATTAATCCTTGACTATGTAACATCATGCCTGCCGGATATAAAAGGCATAATCATTTCAGATTATTCCAAGGGATTAATAACAAAGACACTCATTAAAAAACTCCTTAATCTTACAAAATCAAAAATATTTATTGCAGTTGATCCAAAGATCGGTCACTTCGATTATTATAAAGGGGCAAGTCTCATAACCCCGAATGTTAATGAGGCGTCTTTTGCCTCAAGCATTGATATAAAAGATGACAAAACGTTAGCTGAGGCAGGGAATAAGCTTCTTAAGAAACTGCTATGCAGGGCAGTGATAATAACAAGAGGAGATGAAGGGATGTCCCTTTTTGAAAAAAGCGGCAAGATCACCCATATCCCCACCTGCGCTCGCGAGGTATATGATGTAAGCGGAGCAGGAGACACGGTCATCTCTGCTTTAACACTCTGCCATTCAGCGGGCGCAGCATTAGAAGACGCCGCCATCATAGCAAATCATGCCGCGGGAGTTGTCGTAGGCAAAGTAGGAACTGCCGTCGCAACCCGACAGGAGATATTAGAAAATATGAAAACATGCAAACCGCTTTAGAGTATGCATTGGAATTTTTCAATTAATAAAGGAGAGAGACATTACAATGAGACTATCACCAAGAACAAAAGCAATTAAACCGTCACCCACACTCACCATGAATGCAAAGGCAAAGGCCCTGAAGGCCGCCGGCGAAGACATTATCAACTTTGGTGTCGGTGAACCTGATTTTGATACCCCTGACAATATTAAAGACGCCGCAATAAAGGCCTTAAAAGAAGGTTTTACAAAATACACCCCTGTCGGAGGCATTGACGATTTAAAAATCGCCGTAATAGAGAAGTTCAAAAAAGACAACAACCTTCACTATGAAAAAAATGAAGTTATCATCTCGTGCGGGGCAAAGCACAGTCTTTACAATATTGCCCAGGCCTTATTCGGAGGCGGTGATGAAGTCATAATTCCCGCGCCGTACTGGGTCACGTATCCGGACCAAGTGTTATTGAATGATGCAACGCCTGTTGTTATCGAGACTGATGAAAAAAACCTGTTCAAAATAGAACCGGAAATTCTAAAAAATAAATTATCAAAAAAAACCAAGGCGCTTATTCTGAACAGTCCTTCCAATCCGACAGGGCTTGGTTACGATAAAGCAAGCCTTGAAAAAATAGCAGAGATGGCCATTGAACACGATTTTTACATTATTTCCGATGAAATATACGAAAAACTCGTCTATGAGGGTTTCAAACACATAAGCATTGCCTCCCTTGACAAGGAGATAAGGCAAAGGACTGTTGTAGTAAACGGACTCTCAAAATCACACTCCATGACAGGCTGGAGAATCGGGTTTTCTGCCGGCCCCGGGGATATTATCAAAGCCATGACCAATATTCAGAGCCAGTCCACTTCAAATCCCACATCAATTGCTCAAAAAGCCGCTGTAGAGGCGCTGACAGGCACACAGGACTTTATTCCTAAGATGCTTACTGAATTCGATAAAAGAAGGAAATACATGGTTGAGCGGCTTAACGGCATGGAAGAGATTTCATGCATAATGCCAGTCGGGGCATTTTATGCATTTCCAAATATATCAGCTTATTTTGGCCGGAATTTTGATGGAAACGTAATAAACAACTCTCTTGACCTGTCCACCTATTTTCTCGAAAAGGCAAAAGTTGCCATGGTTCCCGGATCGGCTTTCGGCGATGACAAATATATAAGGCTTTCATACGCGACATCCATGGAAAATATTAAAAAAGGACTTGACAGAATCGAGAACGCCCTCGCGGAACTCAAGTAGAATATAGAAAAAACTTTATTAATAAGGTAATATATTATAACCGCGCTAGAGAACAATAAAGGTGTTAAAATGCATAAGCAGATGAAAATAGAAGGATTGTTATTTGATCCAAGAAGCAACATGTACATTCTTCTTTTGAAAGAAATCAACGGCACTGATACACTGCCGATATGGATCGGAAAGCCGGAAGCGGATTCCATTGCCCTTGCCCTCGGGAAAATAGTCACACCCCGCCCCCTGACCCACGACCTCATCAAAAATGTCGTTAGCGGCGTTAAAATGAAAGTGACAAAAGTTGTAATAACAGAGATAGTTGACAACACCTATTATGCCGGAATTTATATAGACAGGGGAGACGGTTCAGAGATCCCCATCGACTCAAGACCCAGTGATGCGATTGCAGTAGCAATTAGGATAAACGCCCCGATTTTTGTGGACGACAATGTGATAGAACACAAGAATAACGACGAACTCGAAGACTGGTTGAAGAAATTAAAACCGGAAGATTTCGGGAATGTTATGTAACTGACTTTGGCCTGAATGTTAACAGGAACAGAAGGTATAGTTCTCAAGACACAAAAATACGGCGATGCCGACCTCATAGTAACCTACCTAACATCCGACAGGGGAATAATCAACGCATTTGCCAAAAGCCCCAGAAAGACCAGGAGCAGATTCGGAAGCAGCCTTGAACCACTGACCCATGCGAGAATATCGCTGTGGGGAAAAGAGCAGTCTTTACCCAGAATCACCCAGGCGGACATAATCAACTCTTTCCGGCAAATAAGAGATAATTTCCAGGATTTTATTAACGCATCAAAACTTGTCGAGATGCTCATTTCACTGATACCCGAGGGAATTCCCAACAAGAGATTGTTTGCTTTTTTTCTCAATATCCTGAATTTTATAAAATCATCGGGGCAGGAGACAAAAGAGGCTTTGCACCTGATCGCGCAGATCCGTCTGCTCACGGCAATAGGCTATGCCCCCAGACTGAAAGGCTGCGGAAAATGCGGGACAAGAAGCCTTGATTTCTATCCTGATTCAGGGACAACACTCTGCGGCAAGTGTGCTTCACTACCGCTCGCAAAAGGGAAACCATTTATACGAATTAATAATAAAGTCATTCATTTTTATACACACAGCATAGAATGGCCCATCAATATCTCAAACAGGCTCAAACCAAACCCGGAAACACTCACCGAACTTTCCGGACTGCTCGACAAACACCTGACCTATTTGCTCTCCAAAAAACTCCGGTCATCTGAGTTCTTGGCAGCAACAACCCGCCCCCGTCCGCGACCTTTCTGACACCGTTCCCTTTCTCCGCATGAAACAGCTTTTTGTGTGCAAACAGCTATTTCATGACAGGAGCCTCTCTTTGGGCTGCGCCTGCTCATTCACAGGCCGGATCGGTAACGCAAGTGCCCTTATTGCTGTAAGCGAGAAACGGGTAACCCTATTTCGCTAACTACTTCGAAAGTATAATCAAAAAGATTTTTTAATAATGCTATATTGAGAAACAAAGAACTTGCTTTTAACAGACGAATAAGAGAATGAGGAAATTGGTATTAATGTATTTAAATAAATAAATTCTTGTAATGTAAAATATAATCTCCTGGCAAGGTTATGATTCTCTGTTGAAATGGACGTAAAGAGGAAAATATTTATTCTATAAGCACAAGAAAGAAGTTTATGATGGGATATTTTCTAATGAGAGGAATCGGAAATTACAGAAAGCAGTTCAGATTCAGGATTATATTCAGGAGGGGTGAATAATGGCAAAGAAACGAATCATGGTCGTTGAAGATGAAGGAATAACCGCCATGAGGATACAAAGAAGCATGGAAGATATGGGATATACTGTGACATCAATAGTAATTTCCGGAGAGGAGGCTATTGAAAAGGCTGAAGAGGACAAGCCGGATTTAGTAGTTATGGATATTCTCCTGAGCGGTAAAATGAACGGGATTGAAGCCGCCGGGAAGATAAACTCCCGTTTCAACATCCCGGTAGTATATCTCACTGCTTACTCAGATGAAAAAATGATAAAGACTATTAAGAAAACAGAGCCCCTTGGATATATTATCAAACCCTTTGATGAAAGGGAATTAAGAATTGTTGTTGAGATAGCCTTCTACAAGCATGAGATGGAGCGAAGGCTGAAGGAAGCTAAAGATGAATTGACAGAGAAAGTGAAGGAGCGTACAGCTGAATTACAATCCACAATTGAACGTCTTCAAAAGACGGAGAAAAAGCTGAGCATTCATGCTGAAGAACTTGCAGAAAGCAATACTGCCCTGAAAGTTTTATTGAGACAAAGGGAGAAGGACCAGAGAGAATTTGAAAATAACATTTTGTCAAATATTAAACATTTGATCATGCCCTACCTGGAAAAGCTGAAAAAGAACAGGAGAATGTCAGATGAGCTTGTTTATATAAGCATTATTGAGTCAAATATGAACGATATAGTTTCTCCATTTTCAGCCAAGTTATCATTTCAATACATGAATTTCACTCCAAGGGAAATCATGATAGCCGACCTTATAAAAGACTGGAAACAGGACAAGGATATAATGGAAATTTTAAATATTTCTTTTGATACAGTAAAAGCTCACCGTAAAAATATAAGAAAAAAGCTCGGTATTAATAATAAAAAGATTAATCTGAGAACAAAACTCTTATCTCTATCTGAATAGGTAATATTATATTACCCTTATATTGCCAATCAATTACCCTCCAATTTTTCATTACATGTTATAAAATTATAAAGTATATTTGCTATATATGTATATGGAAATGTGATGAAATTAAGACTGGGAGCAGATATTCTAAATCAGCGGATAGAAAACGGACTATCCACCTAAGAGTCAACCTTTTGATTTTTGCAGGTTTAATTCTAAGGGTATGAACCAAATCGAGAAACAGGTTTTAGAAGTTCTGCATAATTTAAACTGGTTAATGGAGCCGCATAACAGCTATGCAGAATTGGTGGAAATAAAAGGCCTCGAAGTAGTAATACGTTGTGTCGGAGCCTGTATTGAATGTGAAACCGATTGCATAGGAGTAGCTTTCAAAGAGAGAATGCCCACCATTCAACTGATCCGTCAGTGACCGGATATCAAGAAAATAGAGTTTTTAAAGAATAATCAATATTTTTTTACGTGAAATATTATTTGCAATGGAAAAGGAACATAAAAGTGAGGAATCATGTCTAAACGATTATTAATTAGAGCCCTAATCATTGTAGCTATTTTAGCAGTCGGAACATTTATTTGGTTTACTCAAACAACATTTCAAAAGACTGTTACGTCACTTAGAAAAATATCCATTGCAACAATCCCTTTTTCATATACAGGCTATTCTGTTTATGTAGCCATTGAAAACGGTTATTTTAAGGACAACGGCCTGGATGTTACTTTGACTTCTTATTCCACTGGTAAGGCAACCCTGAACGCGGTGATCGAAGAAGAAGCGGAATTCGGCGTTTCTTCGGAAACTCCGTTTATGCATGCTGTCCTGGACGGCGCTGAAATATACGCATGCGCATCGATGATAACAGCCGAGAAACACCTGGGCATTGTTGCGCGAAAAGACAAGGGGATTACTAAAGCAGAAGACCTTGCGGGCAAAAAAATAGGCGTAACACCCGGTACAAACAGCGAATACTTTCTGGATACTGTTTTGCTCATGCACGGGATGTCAAGAGATTCGATAAAGACCGTAAATATTAAACCAAAACAGATGTTTGATGCATTAATGAGCAGTGAAGTAGACGCGATAGCAACCTGGAACCCGCAGATGTTCAGGGCAAATAAAGAACTCGGGGGGGAAGGGACTACGATATACTCGGAAGGTATGTATTCGCCGTGGTTTATAATCGCTGCAAGAAAGGACTACGTAAAATCAAATCAGGACGTCGTGGAAAAAGTACTCCACTCTCTTCTTAGCGCCTCAGATTTTATCCGGAATAATCATGTAGAATCAAATGAAATAGTCGCCCTATATCTTAATATGGATGAAACCCTCCTCAATGAGTTAAGCGCGGTTTATTATTTCTCAATCTCATTGGAACAATCCTTTATTCTGTCACTGGAGCATCAGACCCAGTGGGCAATAGATAATAAACTGACCGATCAGGTCCTGATCCCCAATTATGTGGATTATATCTATACTGAAGGACTGGAGTCGGTAAGACCCGGTGCGGTAACAATTATAAGATGAATATTAAGCGTAAATTCCAGATTATTTATATACTGCCTCTTGTACTTGCCGCAATACTCATTCTTATTCTATTTTCTTCATACGCGACGGTATCGGAAATCATGAAACAAGACAGATTAGGGGAGGCGATAGTAAGGGGAGTATTCGATCTGAACATACGCACTAATGAATATATAATAATGATGCATCCGTCAGAGCGCCCTAAGCAACAGTGGCTGTTCAAATATGATTCAACAAGTAATCTGCTTGACCGGATGGAGTTTGAAGGTGCTGAAGAAAGAACGCTTCTGATGAAGATAAGGCATGGGCATCAGCGAATCAGGGGCCATTTTCAGAAACTGGTAGACATCTATGAATCCCCTGAATCTTTACAGCAGATGGGAGACATTAATCCTGCTTATCAAGAATTGGTAAGGAATCAGTTACTTGTCGAATCGGAAACAATGGTCTCAGACACTGCGCATTTAACTGATTTAATTCATGCTTCATTTATGAAATATTACAAATGGGTCAGCATTATCATAGTATGTTCCGTTTTAATTTTGTTACTGATTCTGTTTGTAGTGTCTGCTCTCACAAGAAGGAGTATTGTTGCGCCCATTTTAAGACTGCATCAGGCAACCGAAGTTATTGCCGGTGGCAACCTGGACCACAGGAGCGGTATTGAAACTTCCGACGAACTCGGACAGTTGTCCCGCGCTTTTGATGATATGACACTTAAATTAAAGAATTCTCGCATAATGCTCAAAGATGAAATCTCCGAGCACAAGAAGGCGGAACAGTCTCTCCAAAAAGAAAAGGAGAAATTACAAAAGTATCTCGATATTTCAGCTGTTATGGTAGTCATGCTTGATACTGATCAGAAAGTAAGCCTCATCAATAAAAAAGGATGTGATATTTTGGGGTTTGATGCGGAGGAAATCATAGGAAGTAACTGGTTTGATAATTTCCTTCCGGAGAGGTTAAGAGATGAGGTAAAGATCGTCTTTAATAAGTTGATGGCAGGTAAGATTGAGTCTGTTGAATATTATGAGAACAAAGTCTTGACAAAAAATGGTGAAGAGAGGTTGATAGCTTGGTATAACACTGTTTTCAGGGACAAAGAAGGCAATATAACTAATACCTTGGGAGCAGGAGTGGACATAACCGATAGCAGAAATGCCGAGATGCAGATCAAGGCATCACTCAAAGAAAAAGAGATGCTCCTGCAGGAGATACACCACCGGGTCAAGAACAATATGACAGTGATTCACAGTATGCTCGAGTTGCAGTCCGGATATATTAAGGACATTAGGTATAAGGATATGTTCCGTGAAAGCATGGCCCGAATAAAATCAATGGCCCTTATCCACGAAAAACTTTATCGATCCAAGGATCTTGCCAGTATTAATTTTAGCGAGTATATAAGTGACATGACAGACGATATATACATATCATACGGGTTGAATTCCGGCAAGGTTAGATTGAAAAAGCATATTGATCAAATCACCCTCGGGATTGACACTGCCATTCCCTGCGGCTTAATTGTCAATGAACTACTCTCTAATTCCCTGAAATACGCCTTCCCTGAAGGCATGGAGGGAGAGATAACAGTAGCCCTTTGTATGAATGATAAAGAGGAAGTTGAACTGACTGTCGGTGATAACGGAGTTGGCATGCCGGAGGAACTGGATTACGGAAAAACCGGCTCATTGGGGTTGAGTCTTATCAATGCCCTGGTTAAGCAGATTCAGGGGAAAATCGAACTGGACAAGGAAAAAGGAACCGAGATTAGAATTAGATTCAGGAGACGTTAACAATGATGAAGAAAAGCATCCTGGTTGTAGAGGATGAAAGCATAACTGCAATGAGGATATTGAGCAGTCTGGAAAAGATGGGATACGCTGTTACATTACCGGTATTCTCTGCGGAGGAGGCCATTGAAATGGCGAAAGAAAACAAACCGGATTTGGTATTGATGGATATAAATCTGAGAGGCGAAAAAGACGGGATCGAAGCCGCAGGGCAAATACGCTCTCGTTTTAACATACCGGTGATCTATATCTCAGCGAACTCAGATAATAAAATGATAAAGCGTATAAAGAAAACAGAGCCCTTTGGATATATTATTAAACCCTTTGAAGACAATGAACTGCACATGGCGGTTGATATAGCCTTCTACAAACACGAGATGGAGGAGAGGTTAAGGAAGAGTGAAAATGAATTGAGAAATCGCAAGGAATACCTGGAAGAGGTTATGAAAGATCGTACTGCTGAACTAACATCAGCCAGTGAGCTGCTTCGCGAGGAGATCGACGACCGGAGACTGGCAAAGGCGGAAGCTGCGCGTGCAAGCCACCTGGCAGCCCTGGGTGAATTAGCAGCTGGTGTAGCGCATGAAATAAACAACCCGGTTAATGGAATAATTAATTACGCCCAGCTATTGATAAATAAAAGTAAGCCGGACAGCGAAGAGCAGGATGTGGCCTGTAGAATTATCAAAGAAAGTGAAAGAATCTCGAATATTGTTATGAAACTCCTTTCATTTGCCCGTGACAGTAAAGAGGAGAGGCATTCTGTTAATATTGACGAAATAATATCTACCTCACTTGCTCTGAACGGGACACAACTTAGCAAAGACGGCATCAATCTTAAAGTAAACATCCAAAAAAAACTTCCCCGGATTATTGCTCAACCACAACAGATTGTGCAGGTCTTTCTGAATGTCTTAAGTAACGCAAGATATGCTTTTTGCCAGGAACATAAGGAAACAAATGAGGACAAAATAATACGAATCACCGCAAAAGAAATAGCAGTCGATGACAGCCGGTACATTCAGATAATATTTCATGATAACGGCAGCGGGATACCTGCCGGGATCATGGATAAAATAATAAATCCTTTTTTTACTACCAAACCTGATGGTGTTGGTACTGGATTGGGTCTCAGTATAAGCCATGGGATTATAAATAACCATGGTGGAAAGATTACAGTTGAAAGTCTTGAAGGCGAATTCACTGAAGTTGTAGTCGAACTTCCGGTTGAATAACGAGACGATGTTAAGATTGTCTTATATGATAATTTTAGACATATATTAATATTTCAAAGTTGACATCCTAAAGATTATACTGTTTATATATCATGTATTAACAAATCTCGTTGCATAAATTTAAAGAACTGATATCCATAAATTTGAATCTAATGAAGAAAGGAGACCGCAATGAAACATGTAATTATATTTTTTCTTGCTTTAACATCGGCACTTGTATTTGTGACCACATCAGGGGCCACACACGAGAAAGAAAAACCGGCCGTGCTGTACTTGAGCGATAATGAGCAGATCGAACTCGCCCGGAGCGCCGCGCCGTCTTCCATTTCAAAAGATGCCACCATTATCATTTTGAGCTGGGACGGTAAATACAAAAAAGTCAGGACCGGCAGCAACGGATTTACATGTTATTCAGACCTTGACAAAATAGATGTACCAGTCCCGTCATGTATGGATGAGGCAGCGGTTCAGTGGTGGAACGATTTTACAGGAAAGAAGCCGAAGCCGACCAATACAGTGCCTGGAATCGCTTACATGGCACAGGGCGCTTTGCGTTGGGAGAAGGGTGGTAAGATATATATGGACTGGCATGAGCCGGAAACAAAGAGGGTCAAGGAACCGGCCCACTGGTTAGTTTTATGGCCTTTTAATGCCAAGTCGACCAAACTACCAACTTATCCCGGCAAGTTCGGTTCATACATTATGTATGACGGGACCCCGTGGTCCCACTTGATGATTTACCAGGACCCGCTCTTGATAGGTAAATAATGTAAGAGTATATACGATTTCGGTGAATATAATAATTCAATTATCATCTCGAATTGATTATCCATTAATCTTGTAACCGGCGTTCTTAACGGCATTCGCAATTGTATCCCTGTTTGTCTTTGTATCATCATAGACGACCTTTGCAGTTCCTAATGCAATATCCGAGGTGTTTACTCCCTCTACGCCGTCAATGGCTTTTTTTACACTCATGACACAATGTTGGCAACTCATACCGTCGATTTTCAATGTTATCTCTGTCATTTTATCCCTCCACAATTGATTCAATAATAGATTTATATTCTGTCTTCTTTTCCATTCTTTTCACTATTAATTTAATGAATATTAGTGACATAAAAAAAGTCAGAAATCCGCCAAGAGCTGCAAGAAGATCGGAATCGGTGCCGCTGAATAATTGGGGAAGATAAATTTTCCCAATTATCGCACCTGCAATCAGTGCAAATACCGGTACAATGTAGATGAGAATTACTCCTTTGACATAAGTATAAGACTTCATCACGATTTTTACTTTCTGCCCGACTTTTGCCCCGGCAGTATTTATAGCTTCTGTTTCAATACCCTTTTCAGGAATGGTGCACGTATCCTGTGTACAATGATCACAGGGGCTTCCTTCCCTCGAAATAATCACTCTGGCTGTAGCGCCTTCAATGCTTTTGACTATACCGACTTCATACATTTTAACTACCTC
>JAUVPO010000174.1 GCA_030598625.1 Deferribacteres bacterium
AATCCGGTCGGAGACCACCATAATATTTTACTCTCCAATTTTTTTGCCCAGACAGAGGCACTAATGAAAGGCAAAACCAGGGAAGAAGTAACCGAAGAACTCGGGTCATCAGGTAAGAGCAAGGAAGAAATAAAAAAACTTGCTCCTTTTATGGTATTCAAAGGCAATAAACCGACAAATTCGATTTTATGTAAAAAACTCGATCCCCGAACTCTGGGCAGTCTGATAGCAATGTATGAACACAAGATCTTCGTACAGGGGGTGATATGGAACATATTCAGCTTTGACCAGTGGGGTGTTGAGCTTGGCAAGCAGCTCGCAAAAAAAATACTTCCCTCTTTAAGTGATGATAACCCGGTAACTTCACATGATTCGTCAACCAATGGTTTGATTAATGTGTTTAAAGAGATGCGAGCTGGCCTTAGGAATATTTGATCTTTTTGGCAAACTTTAATTAACTTTAATGAATATTAACCTCTAATTCAATATATTATTAAATTAATATTGACATTAATTATAATATATGACAGTATAGTTAATTCGCAGCAAAAGGAGTGATGTAATTTAATGGCAGACAAGAATTTGAATAGCAGAAACAAGGTCAGACAGTTCAGGGAATCAAATGCGTGGAGCATTTCAGAACTGGCGAGACATTCTTCTTTGGTTCCTCAAACGATCTCAAAAATGGAAAAGGGCGTTGTTACAAGCAGGAATTCTCAGCTAAAGGTTGCAAAAGCATTGGGGAAAAAATATGAGGAGGTATTCTCTCCTGAGTAGAAATTTTTTTAGAAAGCAGAAACAGGAAAATGGAAGACACTCTTAAGACAAGAGACGAAAAGCAGCCATATAATTCAGAGGCCATTCCCGGTTATTACAATTACCGGGTAAACGTTGAAGCGGGGATGCCCGTGGAAACGACGCATAGTGAATCCTGTTTAAGTGTGACGGGCTATACCAGCAGGGAATTTGCCGATGACCCATATTTGTGGATACGAATGGTTATGGAGGAAGATCATGAAGTTGTTCGGCGGCAGGTGGAACATATTTACTCGGAACGCTACCCGCAGCCCATTCAGCATCGTATAATGAGAAAGGACGGAGTGTCGCGCTGGGTCGAGAGTATTGTACTGCCTCAGAAAGACGAAAACGGAAACCTCATTTACTACGACGGCATCATAAGGGACGTCACTGAACAGAAAAAGGCAGAGGATGATTTGCGCGAGAGCGAGGAAAGATTTAGATTTGCAACATCTATTGCTGCTGATATCATGTACGATTTTGATGTTGAAAGTGAAACGATGCGCTGGTTTGGAGATGTTGATGAATCTCTTGGACATGCCTTCACCGAATTTCCGAATACTCTCAGCGGATGGATGAAAAGGATTCATCCGAATGATATTAGAAATGTAATGGTGGCCTATATGAAGTGCTTTAAAACGGGTGAAAGCGGTCTTTTTGATTATCGAATTCTCGGGAAGAACGGAAAGTATCTATACTGGGAGGAACGTGTTATCCCCATCTTTGTTCAAAAAGGAAGGCTTATCAAGTGGATCGGGACAATCAGGAATGTCACTGAGCGCAAAAAGACGGAAGATGCAATAAAAAAGGCATCTTCCAAAATTGAATCCTTTAATAAAGAGATAATCCAGCGATTGACTGCAACCGCCAAATTAAGGGATACCGAGACAGGCTCTCATACTTCGCGGATAGGCCTTTATTCAAACAGGCTCGCGGAGGCATTAAATATGACAAAAGATTTTGTTGAGACAATAACATATGCAAGCCTGCTTCACGATATCGGAAAGATAGGGATTCCTGATGAACTATTGCTGAAGACCGGATCTCTTACTGAAGATGAATTTGAGATTATAAAAACACATACGACAATCGGCGACAACATACTCTCTGAATCAACCCATCCGCTGTTAAAGATGGCTGAAACGATTACCCTGAGTCATCACGAAAGGTGGGACGGCACAGGATATCCGGGAGGGATTGCTGGTGAAAATATCCCCCTTGAAGGGAGAATAGTAAATATCTGCGACCAGTATGACGCGTTAATGAGTAAAAGGCCTTATAAACCGCCGTTGAGTCATCAGGAGACCTGCAGAATTATAACTGAGGGGGACGGAAGGACAATGCCCTGGCACTTTGACCCTGAAGTTTTGAACGCGTTTAATAAGATTGCCCCGGTGTTTGAAGAAATATATCATTCACATCAGGATTGATCCCCGGCTGTTTTGTACTTTCTATTCGGTGGGTTCTTAACTTCAAACTACCACCAGATTGTCCCTGTGGATTACCTCATCCGAATATTTGTAGCCTAACGCCTTTTCTATTTCAGAAGTTTTTTTGCCTTTAATCAGGTTAAGGTCTTTTGATGAGTAGTTGGTTAATCCCTTGGCGATTTTTTTGCCGTCTTTGCCGAGACACCTGACGTAATCTCCGACCTCAAACTCCCCTTCTATTTTTACCATCCCCGAAGGGAGCAGGCTCCGGCCCATTTCCGTTAAAGCCTTGACAGCCCCGTCGTCAAGATATATAGCGCCCTTTGATCTTACCCCGTAGGCAATCCATCCTTTTTTTGAGGACATTCTCTGTCCCCTTGGATGAAAATAAGTCCCGACTTCTTTGCCGCTTAGCAGGCGTGCGATAAGACCGCTTTTTTTGCCGCTCATTATTACTACCGGAATCCCGTGATCATTGGCCTGCCCGGCTGCAATAAGTTTGGAATACATTCCGCCCGTGCCTATGGCGCTGCTTTTTCCCCCGGCTAATTTCTCAATATCAGGAGTAATTTTCTGAACACTTCTGATGAGCTGCGCGTCTTTATTCTTCGGATTTTTTGAATAAAGCCCCTCAACATCAGAAAGTATGACAAGCATATCAGCCTCAACCAGGCCGGCTGCAAGCGCTGCCAGCATATCATTGTCGCCGAATTTTATCTCGTCAACAGCAACAGGATCGTTTTCATTGATCAATGGGATGACACCGAAACTTAGCAGTGTAAACAATGTGTTCTTGGCATTAATATATCTGCGACGGTTTGTTATATCATCTCTGGTAAGCAGTACCTGCGCGACCTTTTTGCCGAAATCTGCAAAATGCTGCTCATATGCCCACATAAGGCTCGATTGGCCGATCGCGGCAGCAGCCTGTTTGAGCTTTATGTCTTTAGGTTTTTCCTTTAGTCCCAACTTTTTAAGCCCTGCGGCAATTGCCCCGGAAGAGACGATCACTGCTTCATGCCCCCTGTCAATAACGTCTGCAATATCTTTGGTTATCGCGCGCAGCCTTTTAGTATTAAGCCCCCGCTCTGCTGATGCCAGGATATTGCTCCCGATTTTTATAATCAACCTTTTCATATCAGACGTACGCTCTCAGGAAACAGCGATCAGCAATAAACTGATCATGGTTATCCGTTAACTCCTTTTATGCTCCTCTACTTTCTTGCCAAGATATAAAACAAGCTCTTTTAAACCCTCTCCCGTAACAGCGCAGATCGGGAAAAAATCATAGTGTTTATCTTTACAATAATGTTCAAGACTGTCAAGTCTTTTCCCTTCCCCTTTTATATCAAGCTTTGTGCCGGCTACTGCGAGGGGCTTCTTTGTAAGTTCGGGACTATAGAGTTCCAGTTCCCTGTTGATCTTTTCAAGATTGGTTATGGGATCACCCTCTGACATCTCTGATATATCGACGAGGTGTAAAAGAACAGAAGTTCGCTCAATATGACGCAGGAACTGAAACCCCAAACCAGTGCCCTTATGCGCACCTTCTATTAAGCCGGGGATATCGGCTATTACGAAGCTTTTAAACCCACTGTATTTTACAACGCCGAGCATAGGCGTCAAAGTAGTGAATGGATAATCAGCGATTTTCGGTTTCGCGGATGACAGTGCGGAGATCAGGGTGGACTTGCCAGCATTCGGCAATCCTAATAAGCCGACATCGGCAAGAAGTTTTAATTCCAGAAACAATGTCCTTTCCTCTCCCGGTTCTCCGGGCTGGGCAAATTTTGGCGCCTGTCTCGTGGATGATTTAAAATGAGCATTTCCAAGTCCTCCCCGGCCTCCTTTCACCACAGTGAATTGTTGTCCTTCAACAGTCAGATCGTCCAGGATTTCCGATGATTCAGCATCTTTTATAAGTGTGCCGAGCGGAACAGGTATCACAAGGTCTTTCCCATATCTGCCATGCATATCCTTGCCCATTCCATGCCGCCCCCTTTCAGCCCTGTATTGCTGCTGATACTTGATGTCAAGGAGGGTGTTGATATTTCCGGCGGCCCTGAAAATAATGTGCCCGCCTCTTCCACCGTCTCCTCCATTGGGGCCGCCCCTGGGAACATATTTCTCCCGTCTAAAACTCACACAGCCCCTGCCGCCGTCTCCTGCCTTCACATATATTTTTACCTGATCGATAAATTGCATGTTTTAATAATACACGATATCCGGGTTAACCAAAAAAACAATTTTTCGGGTTAATATTAGTCGTGCATGAAGGTATTAAAAAAGGCGGGAATATCCCGCCTTTTAATTAATTAAGA
>JAUVPO010000041.1 GCA_030598625.1 Deferribacteres bacterium
AATTCCTGAAAAAATCAATTTTTCTATTAAGATATGATACGCAGCTTTATTATTGGCCTTTCTATTTTATTTTTTTGCATTATCAGGCATTATCACATTTAAGGCTTTAGAAATTCCTGTAAAGAATACTCGTTATCAAAACAACCAAAAAGGATTAAAGTTAAAGGAACTCTCATCTGAATCAGAAGATGTTCCAGGACAATATACCAAAGATCAGGCAGCCAACCGGGCTTTAGTCGAAGAGTCACGGACTGCTATCGCCAGTTTAGAGGATGAGATTTCAAACAAAAATGAAGAGACTCAAGCAAAAGAAAAAAAAGATACAGAAGCGATTAAACATGAAACTATAGAGACGTTAAGCGTAACGAATGATAAGAATGTTTCTCAAACAATTAATACAATCAAGACAGTAAGTATTTTCAGAATTGAACGATTTGTTGTTGCCGGAAGTATTGAAAACAGAGAGCCTGTTGATATTCTAAATGCTGTTTCATCTTCAACTGAAAAGATATACTGTTTCCTGGAGGCAAGGGACATTACAGAAGATACGGCAGTAAGCTTAGTCTGGTATCATGGTGGAAACAAAATGGCAACTGTTGAACTTGCGATTCACAAGGGTCCAAGATGGAGGACATATTCAAGCAAGGAACTGAAAGGCCTGAGGGGCGACTGGAAAGTGGAACTTCGGGATGTTAAAGGAAGTGTTTTAGAGACCGTTGCATTCAGTGTAGAATAATTCTTTTCAACTGAACAGATGAACATTACCGATTGCCCTGTAGGGGCATGGCGCGCCATGCCCCTACAGGACGTCAATTTGCCAGACTGATTGCAAATTCATTATCAACCATCATCGGTGTGTTCAAATCAAACCTTCACATGCAACATCGGCAGTCCCAGCCTCTGCCGATTGTTTTCTCCCCTGAACAAACCCGCCCTTCTTACCGGGACATCACCCCTCTGCCCTTCGTGCTGCGCCTGTAATTTCGCGGGGAGGCTTGAGGCGTGCCGGACAGTGTGTTTGCCGAAGCGTGCGGACAGTTTATCGACGGTATCATATATCCTTGCCGTCTTCTCTATCCTTGCAGTGTCGTCAAAGAGACTGAACTGCACCCTGCTTTCCGGCATCAGGCCTGCAAGGACAACACCGGTCAAACGATAGGGGATGCCTGATTGGTAAACCTGATTAAAACCTTCCCTTAATGGTTCAAACAGTTCGGCAGGATAGGCAGTGGGACGGTTTAACCTGAGTTCAATCCCGATATCCCGGAAATCCTTTTTCCTTAGAAAGATAAGCAGTCTTGCAGCGGCAAGTCTGTGGCGCCTTGCCTTTATGCACGCGTTTTCCATGTTTTTGGAAAGCTGGGCAAAGACAAATGTTTTATCGGTTGAGGCAGGAGTAAAGGTCTTTGTCTTGCTTATGGACTGATAGCCGCTTTTTGATTCGGGAACAACAGGGTAGACACTTATTCCGTTAAGCTCGAGCCGGACTTCCCTGTAAGGTTTGGATAGATGTTTTTTAATGAACCCTTCGTCTTTTCTCGCGAACTCAAGGGCGGTGGTTATCCCGAATTTCCTGAGAAACGCCGATGTGTTGGCCCCTATGCCCCAGACTTCCTCCACAGGGAGTTTCTCTAAATAAACGTGTATGTCCCTGCCGGGGATCATGGTAAGCCCGTGCGGTTTTTTGTGTTTTGAGCCTGTTTTTGCCAGGACCTTTGAAAGGCTTACCCCGATGGAAACAGAAATCCCCAGTTCATTTTCAACTGTTTCCTGTATCTTCCCGGCAATCATTGCGTAAGATCCGTGAAAGCTTCGCCTTAACCCCGTAAGATCAACAAATGCCTCATCTATTGAGTACTCCTCCACATCAGGTGAAAAACGCCTCAGTATCTCAAACATCCTGACGGAGAACAGGCTGTAGGTTTCGTAGTCGGAGGGAAGGAGTATAACATCAGGACAGGCCTTCTTTACATCAAAAAGCCCCATTCCCCTTTTAACTCCCCTGGCTTTTGCCTCGTAACTTGCGGCAGCGACTATCCCGCGCTCCCTGCCTGTTACAACAGGCTTTCCCCTGAGTTCCGGATGTATGGCCTGTTCGCAGGACGCAAAGAACGCATCGGCATCCATGTGAAGTATGGCCCTCGGCCAGGAACGTATGGATAAGGTATTACTGATATTTCCTCACCACCGCAGTCACCACCCCTGCGATTTTCAGTTCATTTTTAGGTTTGATAGGTTTATATTTTGAATTTGCGGGGATAAGGGTTACACTGTTCCCCCTTTTTCTCAGGTACTTCATGGTCCACTCTCCGTCAACTTCCGCGATGACGATGTCCCCACTTTTTGGGGGTTTCCCTTTGTCCACAATTACCATGTCTCCCGGGAGTATCCCCGCCTCAGACATGGAGTCACCGGATACCTTAAGCAGAAAGGCAGCCTCGGGGTTCCGGATGAGAAGTTCGTCAAGAGACAGTGTGTCTGCCAGCTCTTCCTCGGCAGGGCTCGGGAACCCGGCCTCAACAGTTCCGAGTATTCTTACAGGGAACTTTATAGACCCTGGTATAAGCCTGCCTTTCCCGTCTCTCTCTATTACCTTCAATTGCTCAAGTTTATTAATAAGCTTTGAAACGGCGTTTTTTGACTTTAATCCGATCATTTCCCCGATTTCAGAGAAACTCGGCATCCTGCCCTTTTGATAATAGAAAGAAGATATCTCCCTGATCCTGGATTTTAGTTTCTCTTCTCTCAACTCTTTTGTCATAATTACATTATAGGTGAACGAAAGTTCACTGTCAAGCGGAAAGCGGGGGAGGCTGGCTATATTTCTACGGCGCCGATCTTTTCTTCAAACTCTTTTGTCCTGCTTTCTAAATCAATGTGCAGGAGTTCCAGTTCTGAAAAGAGCGATTCAATCTTTGACTTTGAATTATGAATGGCCTTTGACAGTCTTTTGATGGTCTCGCCGTCACCCTTAACAGAGGCTTTTAGAAGGTCACTGTTATCCTGCCCGGTCTTCTCTTCCAGGCCTATTATTTCCTTTTCGGTCTCATCGATTTTCGTCTGCAGCGCTCTCAGTGTCCTTGACTTTTCATTGATTAGTTCAGCCCGGATACGCCGGAGATGTTTTTTATTAGCGGGCGGTCCTTTACTACCGGTCATTCCGGCCCTGGACAGGGCAGTCTCATTTTCATTTTTCCATCCTACACGATCCAGGAAATCCCGGTATGTTCCTTCAAAAAGGGCGGCCTTTCCGTCATCAAAGACAATAAGCCGTGTCGCCAATGCGTGGAGTATCATTTCACTGTGTGTAACAATGATTACAGCGCCCCTGAACTCGTCAATCGCCTCAAGAAGCGATTCAGTCGACTCCATATCAAGGTGGTTTGTGGGCTCATCCAGGAGCAGCATATTGGCAGGGCTGACGAGTAGCTTGCCCAGCAGCGTCCGGCTCCTTTCACCTCCGGAAAGGACGCTGATCTTTTTCAATGCAAGGTCACCGGGGAACATCATGACGCCGCATATGTTGCGGGCCACGCCCCTGTTATGTTCCGGGTGTACGTCCATGATCTCTTCTTCCACGGTTTTCCGAAGGTCGAGCCGGTTTATATTTGTCTGTCCGAAATATGCGAGCTTAAGGTCCCTGTGACAGCGGACTTCCCCCCCCGAAGGGGACAACTCTCCGGCCAGCAGATTCAGAAGCGTTGTCTTGCCCTTGCCGTTTTTACCTATAATGGCAATGCGGTCATTTTTCCCGACATAAAAACTTAATCCCTTGATCAGCAGGGGACCTTCAGGTTTAAATCCGAAAGACAGGTCTCTTGCTTCCATAAGTTGCTTGCCTGTGAACGGCGCTGAATTAAATGTAAATTCAAGGTCTTTGGTTTCAGACAGCTTTTCGAGCCGTTCCTTTTTCTGCAGGCTCTTTATCCTTGACTGTACGGCCCTGGCCTTGGTTGCCTTTGCCCTGAAGCGGTTTATGAACTGCTCGACCTCCTTCCGCTTTTTTTCATCGTTTATACGTGTTGTTTCATATATCTCTTCTTCCAGCAGCAACTGCCGGTATATCTTTTCCGTGGGACCTGCAACCTTCCGGATCTTGCAACGGTGTATGGCCATGGTATGTGTAGTGACACGGTCCATAAAACTGCGGTCATGAGTAATAATGATTAACTCCCTTTGCCAGCTGCATAAAAACTGGGCGAGCCAGCGAAGGGACACGATATCAAGGTAGTTCGTTGGCTCGTCAAGGAGAAGAAGGTTGGGATCGGAAACCAATACCTTTGCAAGGTTCAGCCGCACCTGGAATCCGCCGGACAGGTCCACGGGATCAAGGCCGAAATCATCCCTGGAAAACCCGAGGCCCATGAGGACGGTTTCCACCTTGTACGTCTCATCCCTGCCGTCTTCTTCACGCGGAAGGCTCAGGCATGCCTCTTTCAGTACAGTGTCTTCCGTAAACCGGATATGCTGGGAAAGATGTCCTGTCCTGTAGCTTCCGGGGAAATTGATAGTTCCCGAGTCAGGGTGCTCCTGCCCGAGTATCATCCTCAAAAGGGTGGTCTTCCCGTGGCCGTTTCTACCGATAAGTCCCGCGCGTTCACCGGGATTGAGCATAAAACCGGCCTTATCGAAGATGATCTGCTGCCCGTATGATTTATCTAAATTATTAACCTGGATCATAACATCAAACTATTTGAACAGGTTCAGATGATCAAGCAGCTGAAACACTCCTGCCATTATGCGCTGCTGACTTGTGGCGCTGTGGAACTAAACCTCCGTGGCGCTATCTGCCGTGGATGAAGGCGGACAGGGAACAAGACCCGAATAATTATTCCATCAGGTCCAAATTAAAATCATATTTTTTTTGATAATAGCCGAATAAATCAACTGTCTCGGACCAGTCTGCTTTTAGCGCGAAGGTGTTGGTGCTTTCATCTCTTGTTACAACAAGGTTTTGTTCAAGCAGGGGAACGTTATAGTCTTTTGCAGCTTTAAGAATTCTTCCCCTGACAACTTTGGGCTGAATAGTGTCTATTTTCAGATAACCTTCAGCCTGCGACCTGAAGGCATAATAGTGGTAAAAAGGCGCGCCGAACGATATTCCGAGATATATAAGCGCAATGAATATTAATAAATAGATTATAGCTGTTGCAGAACCCTGCTCTCCTGATAGTTCTTTCATGTTAGAGCACCCTCCTTAAAGATATATCTGACTGTCTCCAATTTGTCCGTACAGATATCATAAGCAAGACAGGTCAATATTTTCAAGAATAAAGGGGCGAAAAATATTTTAAACTTGACGAACTATAAGGTCCATGAGGTATAATTCCTGAAAATATTCGTTCAGGCGCCCGTAAGGGCTTAAAGGGGAATCCCGTGAAAAACGGGAGCGGACCCGCCGCTGTAACCCTGTACCACACAAAAATGGTTGCAGCCTCCGGAATATGCTAAAGGCAAGAATACCACTTTCTGTTTATTGCAGGAGGGAAGGTTAGCCGGGGGTGCAGGGGAGCCAGAAGACCTGCCTGGATCGGACCTCATGAAAAAGCCTTCGAGGGAAGAGGCTGTGAGGGTAAAGGTCAAGGCTTTTATCCCCGGCTTTCTGAAAAAAAGGCCGGGGTTTTTGTTTCTGTCCCACTCTCCGGCAAAATCGAAGGTCCGTATCAGGAGGGGCTGTGGGAGAATCCGGGATTTATCATATGAAAATCACCTTTATCACAGGCGGTGCAAGAAGCGGTAAAAGCTCCTTTGCCCTCAAAGAGGCGTTAAAGATTGAAGGGCAAAAGGCTTACATTGCGACAGCAGAGGCCCTTGACGACGAGATGAAGGAGCGCATCGATAAGCACAAAATCGAAAGGGGAAATGAATGGGATACATATGAAGAGCCGTTGAAGCTTTCGGGAATCCTGTCGGGGATAAAAGATAAATATACTGTTGCCGTGCTTGATTGTTTAACTATCTGGTTGTCGAACCTGCTGGTCAGGACACGGATAAAAGAACCTGAACAACAGACAATAAAGGAAACCGTAAGGGGTTTTACGGGGACCCTGAAGGATTTGGGCGGTTTGCACCTGTTTATTGTGTCAAACGAGGTCGGGATGGGCATAGTTCCTGAAAACAGGCTGGCAAGGCTGTTTAGAGACCTGGCGGGAAATTTAAATCAGGAGATCGCGGAGATTGCGGATGAAGTATACATAGTTTTTGCAGGCATGCCTTTGAAAATAAAGTAGGTACTAACGGCCGTTAACCCTGCTTTATTGATATAAAAAAATATATGGAGGAAACAATGGAATTAAACTCAATTTTATCAACTATTACAAACACCAACGGCAAGTTTGCTGAAGAGGCCCAGACCCGACTGGACAGTCTCACAAAGCCGCAGGGGAGTTTAGGCAGGCTCGAGGAATTTGCAAAGCAGCTTGTTGCGATTACTGAAAAAGAGATGCCCGAGATTGATAAGAAAGTGGTATTTACCTTTGCGGGAGACCATGGCGTTGCCGGCGAGGGCGTCTCTGCTTTTCCAAAGGAAGTGACCCCTCAAATGGTGTTGAATTTCATTAACGGCGGAGCGGGGATAAATGTCCTGGCCAGGCATGCGGGCGCGGAAGTTATTGTTGTGGATATCGGAGTTGATTATGATTTTTCCGCCGCAGGGTCAGGCGGCAATGTGCCCTTACAGATAAGAAAGGTTGTAAACGGCACAAAAAATATGCGGAAAGGTCCTGCCATGACCAGAGAAGAGGCTGAAAAATGTATAGCGGTCGGAATTGCCCTGGCTGATGAGTACGCAAAAAAGGGGTACAGGATTTTTGGGACCGGTGAAATGGGCATTGCCAACACTACGCCGTCAAGCGCCATAGCAGCAGTGCTTACGGACAAATCTGTTGAAGCTGTTACCGGAAGAGGGACGGGAATAAACGACGATGCGTGGATAAACAAGGTCCAGGTGATCAAGGACGCCATTGCGGTTAACAATCCCGACCCGTCAGACCCGGTTGATGTGCTTGCAAAAATAGGGGGGGCGGAAATAGGTGGTATTGCAGGCCTTATTATAGGCGCGGCAGCAAATAAAGTTCCGGTTATCGTAGACGGTTTCATATCTACCACAGGAGCGCTGATAGCATATTTAATCGAACCAAAAACAAAAGATTATATGTTTGCTGCGCATATGTCACAGGAAATCGGCCATAAGTCGATACTCGAAAAAATCGGTCTCAGGCCGATACTCGACCTTGATCTCAGGCTTGGTGAAGGCACGGGCGCCACCCTTGCAATGACGGTTATCGAGGCCGGTTTGAAGATATATAAGGAAATGGCCACCTTTGCCGAGGCGGCGGTAGCTAATAAAACATAGTTAAAAAATTATTCGGGTAATGAAAAGGATTTTACTGGCGTTTCAATTTTTAACGATCATTCCTGTCAAGGATACGGGTGTAGTCCCTGAAAAGGAAGTGGGGAGTGCGGCGTTATTTTTCCCCCTGGTAGGGCTTATTGAAGGGATGATACTCGTGGTCCTGGCGGCAATTTTTATAAGGGTGTTTCCGACGGAATTGACGAACGGACTTCTGGTCCTCGCAATGGTCATAGTAAACGGGTGCCTGCATATTGACGGGCTTGCGGATACTGTTGACGCGCTTGCTTCAAGAGGAGATACAGAGAAAAAACTTGAGATTATGAAAGACAGTACAGTCGGTCCGGCAGGTGTAACAGCAATAGTAATGGCGCTTTTGCTGAAGTATCTTTTGCTTAATGCGTTGTTTTTCAGCTCGACACTTACCGCTTATTACTCAACGGTTTTGTTAATGCCTGTTTTATCCCGGTGGATAATGGTTCCGGTGATGTTTCATGGAAAGTCCGTAAGACGTGACGGACTGGGGAAGATATTTATAGATTATACAGGGGGAAGGACGCTTCTGGCGGCGACGTTTCTGACACTCCTGATATCTTTCCTCACATTCAGTTATGTTTCACATTATCCGCTGCTTGTATTTCACTTAATGTTTGTTATGCCGGCGCTTTATATGTTCGTTTTTTTAGCTGTATGGTTTTTCAATAAAAACTTTGGCGGCATGACAGGAGATACACTTGGCGCGGTTTATGAGGTTTCAATATTGCTGTTTTTAATGATGAGGGTCATATGGTCACAAGAGTTAATTTAATACGGCATGGAGAGACAGAGGGCGCGGAAACAAAGCGGTACAAAGGACATATTGATGTGCCGCTTTCAGAGAATGGAATAAAGCAGATCACAAAGCTGTCGAACTACCTGGTTCAAAATGGTTCAAAAAGTTTAAACGGCTTGAACGCTGTTTACTGCTCTGATTTAAGTCGAGCGGTAAAAAGCGCTGAGATTATTGCCGGGCCGTATGGTCTCAAACCTGTTATCATCAAAGCGCTGAGAGAGAGAAATTTCGGCGTATGGGAAGGAATGTCGTTTGATGAAATAAAAGAGAAATATCCGGATACGTTTAATGCCTGGACGGAGAACCCGTTACAATTCAGTCCGATAGAGGGTGAAAGTACCATAGAAGTAAAAGACAGGGCATTAAAGGCATTTAATGAGATTACTGAAAGGCATAACAGCGGCAATATAGCGGTAGTAGCTCACGGCGGGATAAACAGGGTCATACTTTGCGAACTGCTCGGGATTCCGCTTGAAAATATATTCAGGATCGAGCAGGATTTTGCGGCGTTGAATGTCATCGAATTGTGGGAGTATCCGGTTGTGAAACATATTAATTACGTGGTGTAAGGTATGGCAAAGGCATTAATGATAATGGGAACGGGATCGGGCGCGGGTAAGAGCGCCGTTGTTGCGGGTCTATGCAGAATCTTCAGAGACCTGGGCATTAAGGTTGCGCCTTTCAAGTCACAGAATATGGCCCTTAATTCATTTATCACGGAAGAGGGAGGGGAGATCGGCCGCGCGCAGGCGTTTCAGGCCGAAGCAGCGGGGATCGGTCCCTGCAATGATATGAACCCGGTACTGCTTAAGGCGACCGGAGAAGCTGGAAGCCAGGTTGTTTTAAACGGTAAGGTACACGCGACCATGAGGGCGGATGAATACTATGCGATTAAAGATAAAGTCTGGAATGAGATCACAGCGGCATATGACAGGCTCTCCCGTAAATACGACCTTATTGTAATTGAAGGAGCGGGCAGTCCGGCTGAAATAAATCTTCACACCGAGGAAGTAGTGAACATGAGGGTCGCACGATATACGGAAGCGCCTGTAATTCTCGTAGGCGATATAGACAGAGGAGGGGTGTTTGCGTCTTTTTATGGGACCGTTGAGTTATTAAAAGATAACGTAGAGGCGTATGGCAATTCGCCCTTACAATCAACGGGCAATGACGGGTTGACCGACGCCGACTACATCAAGGCTTTCATAGTTAATAAATTCCGTGGTGATATTAATATACTCAGGCCCGGACTGAGGATGATAGAGGAGAAGACAGGCAAGCCGGTGATAGGGACGCTTTATTATCAGGGCAACCTGGGACTTGATGAGGAGGACGGTCTTTCGATCGAACAGATCGCGAGATTTGATCACGCTGAACAGCATAAGCGGATAAAGATTGTGGCCCCGAGACTGAAATATATTTCAAACTTTACTGATTTCGCGCCGTTGCTTTATGAGCCGGATGTTGAATTCAAATACTCTTTGCGGGAAGAGGACATAAGCAGCGCCGATTTAATAATAATTCCCGGCTCAAAAAATACGGTCGCGGACCTGATGCTTCTGAGGGAAAGCGGACTGGAAGACTGTGTGAAATCCGCCGTTAAAAAAGGCGCCTCTCTCATCGGTGTTTGCGGTGGTTATCAAATGCTCGGCAAGAGGATTCTTGATCCTCATAATGTGGAAAGCTCTTTAAAGGATATTGACGGTATGGGATTCCTTGACACCATTACAACTCTTGATAAAACAAAGACAACATGTCAGGTTTCAGCTGAAGTTGCAGACGGTTTTAAATTGTTCAATGCAGCGCAAAATAGTTCAAGCTGTGATTTAAAGGGGTTAAAGGGTTATGAAATTCATATGGGAAATACTACCGGGGATGTAGGATTATTCAAAATAACCCGTTTGGAAAAGGGGCCTGCCTGTCCGGTAGGCAGGGGCAAGGGGGAACTTGATATGCTGGACGGTTCTGTCAAAGGCAATGTCTGGGGAACTTATATCCACGGTATTTTTGACAATGACGGGTTAAGGAGCGCCTTGCTGAATTCATTGAGAAAGAAGAAAGGTCTACCCGCCCGGGAAATTATAGTCAATTATCAGGCAAAAAGAGAAGAAGCAATAAACAAATGGGCGGACACGATAAAAAACAGTATCGATATATGTTTTATCTTAAGGCACGTGGGGATGGAATACTGCATGAAAAGTC
>JAUVPO010000043.1 GCA_030598625.1 Deferribacteres bacterium
CTAAGAAGATCAAACCCGATCTTATACTAATGGATATTAAATTAGCTGATCAAATAGATGGAATTGAGGCTGCTAGACAAATACGCTTAACAGATGATATTCCAGTTATTTATCTTTCAGCATATACAGATGAAATGCTATTTGAAGGCGCAAAAGATACAGAGTCATTTGGATATTTAAGTAAACCATTTGCAGATTACGACTTGATTAATACTATTGAAATGGCCCTTTTTAAGCATAGTGCTGAAAAGGCACTGAAAAAAAGCGAAGCAAAATATCGATTGCTATTTAATAACCTTATAAATCCAATAACTGTTTATGATTTAAACGGTAATATTTTACTTATTAACAATGCGGGTGCTAAGAACTTAGGTAGAAGCCCTGAAGAGTTACAAGGAAAGTCACTATACGAAATTATTCCTGAAGCAAAGGATATTATTATTAAGAGAATCCATGAAATTATGGAATCGGAGCAAGGTACTGGTAACAGTGAAAGCCTGATAAAACTCCCATCAGGAGAAGAAAGATGGTTTTTATCAAATCATCAGCCTCTAAAAGATGAAAGCGGGAAGATATATGCTGTTCAGGTTATTTCATATGACATCACAGAGCGTAAGAAAATGGAGCATAAATTAATAAACGCCTCTAAAGAATGGGAAACAACATTTGACTCTATTAGTGATATGGTCTCAATTCATGATAAAGATTTTAATCTTGTTAGGGTGAATAAAGCTTTTTGTGATCTCCTTAAGAAAAAGAAAGAGGAGATTATTGGTAAAAAATGCTATGAAGTGCTGCATGAGAAAAACGAACCATGGCCTGAATGTCCTCATGAACAGGCAATGAAGGTTAAGGAACCGTTATCAAAAGAATTTTTTGAACCTAAATTGGGAATCTATCTGCAAGTATCCACCTCGCCTATATTTGATGAAAATAGAGAGATTATCGGCACTGTTCATATTGCTAAAGATATCACAGACCGCAAAAAGACATAGAAGCGCATCAATAAATCACTCGAAGAAAAATAGTTGCTTCTGAAGAAGGTTTACCACCAGCTCAAAGATAATCTACAAGAAACTCATCATGTTTGGTATTTGTTGTATTGTTTATTACATAAGACCCCAAAAGCCGGACAAATACAATATTGATGTGCTTAACTTAACGACAGTGCCATCTGTAGGGATTAAGCCTCTTTTCTGATTACGCCCCGCCCTTCCACATACATCCATAAAAAGTCACCTGATAAAAATGTCAGTTACCCGCTGTCCGCCAAAAGTGTTAAATTCATTTTGCGACAAGCCGGGGACAGGAGTAACTACTCAGGTTCACGGTTCAAAGGTTCACAGTTCACGGTTGGAGAGCAATGAAGATTGAACGATTTGAAGATATTGAGGCTTGGCAACTGGCACGCGAATTGACCAGGAAAGTGTACTGTCTGACAAAGAAGCCGGGATTTGCGAAGGTGACCAACCGTGAACCGTAAACCTAACAACCTGAGCAGTCGCGGAAGCTATATGAATCGCCTTCGCAACTTACGAATCGTATTATACTCCCATGACACAATGGGACTCGGGCACTTCCGCCGCAACCTGCTCATTGCAAAGGCGCTTACATCATCTCATTTAAACCCTCAAATCCTCATGATATCCGGCGTCAAGGAAGCCGGACACTTTAAAGCGCCGCATAATGTAGATTGCCTTACCCTCCCTTCATTGCACAAGGAAGACAACGGGCTTTACCGGTCACGACACCTGGGGATATCCCTTTCAGAGTTGATCGATCTTCGCGGCAGTTTAATCAAGACAGCGGTGCGCAAATTCGAGCCCGATATCTTCATCGCAGACAATGTGCCGCGCGGGGCCTGCGGCGAGCTTGATGAGACACTCGAATATCTTTATGCACGGGGGAACTGCAGGCTTGTGCTTGGATTGCGCGAAATCATTGATGAACCCGCCGCAGTCCAGCGGGAATGGCTTTGCCGGGAATACGATTACACCATTAATAAATATTACGACAAAATATGGGTATATGGCGACGCGTCTGTATACGATACGGCAAAAGAATACAATTTATCGTCCGATATAACCGATAAAATCCTTTATACCGGCTATCTGGGTCAACGACCGCGCCTGCAATCCGTAAACCGGACCGACAGTAATAATTTCTTTCCAGGTCATGAATTAACGGAAGGACCATTCGTCCTGTGTATGGTCGGCGGCGGGCAGGACGGGGCCAACATTGCAAAATCATTCATCATGGCCGGGCTGCCGGAAAAAACCAGAGGTATTGTTATTGCAGGCCCTTACATGAAGGCAAAAGATCAGGAGACCATTTTCAGGCTGGCAGCGGATAATTCAAATATGAGGGTCATTAATTTTTCCCCCGAGCCAATCAACCTGATAAAGCAGGCGAGATGTGTTATTGCCATGGGGGGCTACAATACGGTCTGCGAAATCATGTCTTCAGGAAAAAGAGCTGTTATAGTGCCCAGGGTGAAACCACGTAATGAACAACTCATCCGCGCGCAAAGATTAACCCGTCTCGGTTTGATTGACATGATCCATCCCGACCGCATGACGCCTTCAGCGCTTGCCGGGTGGATAAATTACAACGTGGACCGTCCTGACCGGAAGTCGTTTAACCGGATTGACATGGATGGACTTTTGCTCCTGCCGGGGCTGGTCGAAGACCTTATCCGTGATAAACGACATACGATTATAGAAAATTGCGGCCTTTCTTAAGTTAGTTAATGAAAACGATAATTTTGTAAAAGCAAAAGCGGCTATATAAACACTGCCATGAAATCAAAAAAAATCGCCAAAGGGAATCTTCGGAGTAAAAAGCCGGCCAGGAACATGCAAAGGCTCCGGATAGCATTATTTACCCACGATACATTCGGACTCGGGCATGTAAGAAGGTCCCTTCATATTATCAGGGAGTTGGCCGTACGCCTGCCGGATGCCTCGCTTTTGCTCATCACCGGGTCACCGGCATTGCATGTTTTAAGAGATCTGCCTCCTAACGCGGACTATGTGAAAATCCCGACTGTAGTAAAGACAGGCTCTCACGGGTCGCTGCCGCCCCATTTGAAACTTTCCGTACCGGAAACGACACTACTCCGGACCAGGATCATCAAAAAGGCCGTGACTGCTTTTTCTCCTGATATATTTATCGTGGATAATTTCCCCCTCGGTTCCCGGACAGAGCTCCTGCCGGTGCTTCAGATGCTCAGACATTTGCCCGTAAAGACCATTCTTGGTCTCCGGGACATCCTTGACGCGCCGGATGCCGTTCAAACCGACTGGAAACGTCATGGAATTTATGATGTCCTGGAACGTTATTATGATAAAATTCTTATTTATGGCTGTAAAAATATCTTTAATGCAGCCATCGGTTATAAGCTCTCCCCTTCGATTGCCGGCAAGATTCGGTACTGTGGTTACTTAACTGCAACCTCTCCATTGACACACAGACCCGATGAGATTCGGGCGGAGCTTGGAATCAGGGGGCCGTTTGTAATGGCAACCGGCGGAGGAGGCGGGGACGCCTTCCCCGTACTCAACACATTTGTACAGGCATTACCGAAATTTCCGGATATTTATTCCGTGATATTCACCGGTCCCCTCATGGGGGCCCCGGACCGGAAACGACTGCTGGACCGGATAAACGGCAATCCAAGGGTCATCGTCCGGGACTTTGTCCCTGATCTAAGGGGTTACATTAAAGCCGCCGACGTGGTCGTAAGCATGTGCGGTTACAACATGGCCGCGGAAATTATAGTACAAAGACCCAAAGCCATCGTCATTCCGAGGACATGGAAATATGGAGAGCATACTAAGAGGATGCGAACGGGTGAAGAAAGAGAACAGATTATGAGGGCGCACGCCCTGAGCCGTCTTGGTTTTGCTCATTATATTGAACCTGCCGATCTGTGCGCGGATGTACTGTCACAAAAGATTTCCGATCTTCTGCGCAGGCCTAAAAAAAGAGTCAAAACAGCAATCAACGTTCAGGGACTTGATTCGGCTGTCAATGAAATTATTCTTACCGCCCAGGGCAAGGGAACTACAAATGGCGCTAAATAAAACCGTCGGCTATATTCTGAAAAAGTTTCCCGTCTTATCGGAAACCTTTATTTTAAATGAGCTACTTGAACTTGAATCCCTGGGGGTCCCTCTCCATATTTTTTCCTTAGAGAGACCGAATGACCCGAGATTTCATGAGGACCTCCCTAAGCTTAAATCAAGCATATCATATGCGCCTGATTATTCAGATGTAAATTCCTTATGGAAACATATTACACAAGCGGCAAATTATTACGGAAGCTCTTATAAGCGTACGTTGACGTATGTGCTTAAGTGCGGGAAACCAGGCCTTTTATGGAGGTTTTTCCAGTGTTGCTATATTGCAAACCTGGCAAAGCGGTTTCAGGTCGGTCATTTGCACGCCCACTTTGCAACACGGCCGGCGAGTGTCGCGTTTCTCACTTCAATGGTTACGGACATCCCATATAGTTTTAGCGCCCATGCAATGGATATATTCAAAAATCACCTTAACCTCAATTCACTGAGAAAAAAAATAAGAGAAGCCCGGTTCGTAGTAACCGTCAGCAACTACAATCAGACATACCTCTCGAAAATCAGCGGCGGAGAAACCGGGAATATCGTGAGGATTTATAACGGGATCAAACTCGAGCATTTTGCGCCTGACGGACCGACCGGCAGGCAGACTTTTACATTTCTCTGTGTAGCCCGTCTTGTTGAAAAAAAAGGCCATCGTATACTCATTGAAGCCTGCAATATATTACGCAATAAAGGACTAGACTTTGAATGCCGGCTTGTTGGAAAAGGAAAACTCAGATCACCTATCCATAAATTCATTAAAGAGAAAAAGCTCGGTGATTACGTCAAACTTTTAGGACCGCACTCTCAGAATGAAGTAATAACCCGCTACCGTGAATCTCATGCTTATGTGCTGCCCTGCATTGTAGGTTCAGACGGTAACAGGGATGGGCTCCCTGTATCGATTGTCGAGGCCCTTGCCTCAGGCCTCCCGGTAATCACTACCCCTATGACCGGTAATACCGAAGTTGTCAATGATGGACACAACGGACTGCTTGTTCCAGGCAATGATGCCGAAGCGCTTGCCGTCGCTATGCAGAAACTCATCCGGGATAAAGAGTTGTACCAACATCTTAAAAAAAATTCGACGGCCTCTGTTAAGTCTGATTTTGATATTCACAATACGATAAAAGCGCTGCGCGATCTGTTTGAGGAGACTTTTGCATGAGAATATGTTACCTGTGCCAGGACATCGGTGTCCCACTGAACGGACACAAAGGCGCATCAGCTCATGTTCGGGGCTTTGTCCGCGCTCTAAAACTGTTGGGACATGATCTTTTGGTAGTCACTTCATCTTCGGATGGAGATTCAGGGATCGGTGTTCCGGTCGTTTCCGTACCCAGGCCTGCCTTACTAAAAGATATTCAGACACACGAACATCAGAAAATGGTCCGGGCGCTGAGCCATCTATGTAACAATGTGGCAACCGAGCAGGTATTGAATGGGGTAAACGAATCCTTTCAACCCGAACTGATATACGAACGATACAGTCCGTTTGCCGTGGCCGGAAGTATTTTTGCCCGACAGCATGGCATACGGCACATCCTGGAAGTAAATGCTCTTCTGTCCGATGAAGGGAAACGTTACCGCGGGCAAGCCCTCCAGGAGGCAAGCGAGTTCCTTGAGCAAACGGCCTTTGACAGGACTTCCCTGATTATAACCGTCAGCAGGGAGTTAAAAGAATCCCTGATTTCTCTCGGCATACCATCCGGGAAAATAGCAGATGTGCCTAATGGAGTCGAAGAGAGTTTTTTTTCACCGATAAATTCATCAATACGCGAAAAATTTCACAATAAAATAGTCATCGGTTTTGTCGGCAGCCTCAAACCATGGCATGCGGTCGATCTGCTGACCGATTCTTTTCGCATCCTGGCATGTGATCCAGTCTATCACATGCTTGTTGTAGGTGACGGCACTATGATGAAGGATTTAAAGATCCTCAAAAAAGAATTTCCAGGCCGTGTCACATTAACAGGGAATATAAATCATCATGATGTCCCTGAATATATTCATGCTATGGACATAGCCGTAGCTCCGTATCCCAATCTTGAAAAGTTTTATTTTTCACCTTTAAAAATATTTGAATACATGGCTGCGGGAAAGGCCGTCATTGCCACCAGGGTAGGTCAGGTCGGGGAACTGATCCAGCATGGCAAAACCGGATGGCTCGTTCCCCCGAACGATCCTCCCGCGTTCCTTGAAGCCATAAGGAAACTCTCACGGAACCGCGCGTTAAGGGAAAGGCTTGGACAGGAGGCCGCGGATAATGCCCTCGCTTATCATACATGGAGAAAACGGGCTGCCCATATTTTAGATCTCTGCCTGAACGGAGTATCGTAATGGATAGAAAAACCTGTTTAAACAGACAGAAGAAGCTGCGCGTTTCCACCAAATTCGATCAAAGGCCCTTACCTGCCCCCCTCAGGACGTGTAAGCGGAGGCTTTTAAAGGGATTGAAACAATGGCAGGATTTTCAGTCTATGGCAGAACATTTCCTGCCTTATATCAGGAAAAACATCAAACACCTCATACTTGCCCAGCTTGCCGGTCTCAGTTATATCGTACTTGGCTTGCTGGAACCATGGCCCCTTAAATTAATCTTTGACAACATCTTTCTCAATCAGCCCCTTCCCATTATTTTATCACCTGTTTTGGGGACATTTGCGGGGAAACCTTTCCTGTTTTTAAACATTCTGATCTTGGCCATTATAATGATTGCGCTTATACGCGGTGTTTTTTATTATTATCAACGACTTTTAACATCACGGGCCGGCCAGCAGATTTCGGCAAGTGTGCGAGTTGGTCTTTACAGTCACCTGCAGTCTCTCTCATTCAACTTTCATGATCGCAGGCGCACCGGTGACCTGCTTTCACGTCTTACCACCGATATACGTATACTTCGGGAAATCCTCATCTCACTTCCTTTAACGATTGTTACGGAACTCTGCTTAATGCTTGGAATGTTGACCGTCATGTTCATAATGGACTGGCAGCTCTCCCTAATTGCCCTTGCAGCGGTCCCGATGCTTGTATTATTACTGAAAAAATATCAGTTGCCAATGAAGAGCGCAATTCGAAAACAGCGTAAACAGGAAGGCCATCTGGCAAGTATAGCTTCGGAGGTGCTCGGCGCTATCAAAATTGTACAGGGATTTCATCAGGAACACAGTGAAGTTGAACGTTTTACCACGCATAATAAAAGCAGCCTCCGCTCCGGTCTTCGCGCGGCCCGTCTTGAAGCCAAATTCAAATGGGCCTCTGAATTGGCAGTCGCTCTTGTCACTGCCATAGTGCTTGGTGTTGCAGCGCGGAGGGTCCTTTCCGGGGTCCTTTCTCCGGGAGATATCCTTGTCTTTGTCGCATACTTAAAAACATTCAACCGCCCCCTCCGCCGGATATCACGTTTATCTGAGAGGGCCGCTCGCGGTACAGCCTCGGGAGAGCGCATTCTCAATATATTAAGAATTGAGCCGTCAATCAGGGACGGAGTTAACGCTGTTCGCGCGCGGCGAGTTCAGGGAGAAGTTACCTGTAAGGATGTCAGTTTCAAATACAGAAACGGGCCGATTGTTTTAACTGATATATCATTCCATATTAATTCAGGTGAGCGGGTAGCTATAACGGGTCCGACCGGATGCGGTAAGTCAACACTGGCAAGCTTACTGCCCAGATTTTACGATCCTGTCAAAGGCGCTGTCCTGGTTGACGGAAAAGACATACAAAATTTCACAATCTCATCATTGCGCCGGAATATCAGTCTTGTGTTTCAGGAGCCGGTCCTTTTTGCAACGACCATAGCGGAAAATATCGCTTATGGAAAACCTGACGCCTCAAGGGAAGAAATTAAAAACGCCGCAAAGAGAGCGCGTATCCACGAAGTTATCGAAGCCCTGCCGGAAAAGTACGAGACTGTTCTCGGTGAAAGAGGAGGGACAATAAGTGGGGGACAGCGTCAATGTGTGTCTATTGCCCGCGCCATTATTAAAAACACGCCGATAGTAATTCTGGACGAACCTACTTCCGGCCTGGACAGTCAATCCGCTGAACTGGTTATGGGCGCTTTGAGGGAACTAATGCAGGGAAAAACCATAATTATAATCAGTCATCAGATAGAAACGATCTCTAACGTCGATCGCGTGCTGGTACTGCAAAGAGGTTCTCTCATTCATGAAGGCACACCTGAAAATATCTTATCTGATTATGGACCCTATCAAGGATTCAGATCACGGAAAACAGGGGGGATTAGTTAGTGAATAATTCCGGAAAACCTCTTTTCCCCGGCCTTCAGACTGCCTTAAACATAGAATCAATCAGTTCACTTTTACAGGAAGTCTTAGATAGAGAGAGTCATCAAATCAGTATTCTCGAAGGGAAGATACGGGACATAAAATATAATCCGGACAAAGAATATGTCCTTCTATATCGTTTCAAACTGAAAAACCGGACAACAACTCGAAACCACGAGCAGCTTTTAACCGCAAAAATCATAAGAAAAGATGCCACATTGCCGGATGACCCTTCAAAAAAAGGGACAACGCGCCGCCGGAATCCGGAGAAACCGTGGGTTCATAAACCCGTAATAATCCTCCCAGGGCATAAAATAGTTTTATATCCTTTTCCGAACGATATAAAACTCCCATGGCTTATTGACGCTGTTAATCCCTATGTTATAAAAGAACGTCTTAATAGAACATCAATATTTCAGAAAACAAGGGTACGAAAGATCAAGGTAGATTTACTCGGCTATATTCCACACATGCGGGCTTCTTTTTTGTATGAAATCCTGCTTGAAAACAGGGACACAAACCAGAGTGAATGGAAACAGGTCATTGGAAAAACCGATTGTTTTAAATCTCCGGACCGGTTGTTTGCCGGCGCATGGGCATTGTGGAAGGCCGGCGAAGAGAGAATCGGGTTGGCGCGCCCGTTAGGATTCATAATGAATCCCCGCCTGACCCTCCAGGAAAAAATAAAAGGGGAACGTCTTGGAGTGCTGACACATTCACGATCTTTTAATACAATCATCCGAAACACCGCCCATGCAATTGCCCGTTTACATAGCCTTTCCTTTCCATTGAAAAAGACCCGGGAATTAAAAGATGAAATCAGGTCAATTGAACGATGGAGCAATGTACTTGCGGCAATCAGTCCCGACATGAAAAAGCGCATTGAATCTTTATGTGGCAACTTGCTTCCGGAATTCGAAAGAAGGATGATAATTCGGGGACCTGTTCACGCGGATTTTCACCACACGAACGTGTTTGTTGATGGAACAAATATATACTTAATTGACCTTGATGAGATGGCATATGGAGATCCAGGCCTGGACGTCGGACGTTTTTTATCTTCTCTCAGGATACCGTCTCTTCGTACCTTCGGGAAAATCAATGGTCTTGCCGACGAAAGCGAACTGTTTCTTGAGGAATATTTAAAAATCAGACCGGATAACGTGCAAAATATCCGTCTGTTCGAATCCGCTTCTCTTCTTACGGCTGCGGCATCGTCATTCAGATTGCAACGGCCTGACTGGGAAAACGAAGCGCACCTCCTGATAGAAGAAGCAGAAAACATTTTCAATTCAGCCAAAGGACATAAAAATATTACAGCGGTTATGTTCAGACAAAAATATCCGCAAATAGCCGCGCGTGATTGCTTGCACTGGGCGCTTGATGAGACTTACATGCGCGCTGTTCTCAGCGCCGTTGTCCGAAAAGAATATGATGCGGAGCTATTATCCTGCAAGGTGTTAAAAATAAAAAAAATATCATCCGGCCATTATGTTCGGTACAAGATTTACGGCAGGCGACAGGACAAGAAATGGAAAGCCGAACTAGACGGTCTGGTATCAAACAGAGAAAACGGGCAGTCGGTTTTCTCACGTCTCTCCCTGGTAAAAAAATCCCTTCAACATACCGGGGCTTTTCTGTTTCTTCCTCAACCCATCGCATATCTTCCGGAGATAACGACAATAATCATAGA
>JAUVPO010000171.1 GCA_030598625.1 Deferribacteres bacterium
GTATCAATAAGATCATACCGCCCAGCAATGACTCCGCTGATACCGCAAACCAGTAGATCAGATAAAGTGTGAGTACCAGCGGCAGAATGGTCACTATCCCTGTCAGGATGCTTCTGCTTATGAATTTTAGCATCCGGACGTCCTCAGTTTGAAATGTACTCCTTGCAACCATGAGATGCGATGTTTTTCCGGAACGGTTTTATATAGCATTTTTTTATTTCTTTTTTTTAGTCCCTGCCCCATCAATTGATATACGAAATTCTTTTTCCCCGGTTATTTTTCATAAAAGATAACACAATGCGTTTTTACTTGCAATATAACTTTTTATTAAATAAAGAAACCTGATTTGCCGGTATTCGTAACTGTAGCAGAATATATCAGAATATAGCTCAGATGAAGTTCATGCCCGGGTCTTTATTCCCGATGAATTTATTCGATCAATGAGAGTCTTAGTGATGCGCCGGGATGATATTATGGTGTTTGAAGCACGTTCAATAAACTCAACACCTTCAAATTTATCGAAAGAACGGGTAAGTATCCTGATCCGCTGCCCGTACAGCCAGAATCCCCGCCATCCGATGTTGCTTAAACGCACTTCCTTTACACAGTCAAACGGCAGAGTAAAACTGATATGGCGACCCGTAAATTCAAACGAACTTTCTGAAACCCGGATATAACCTATGTCATCGGCGTCTTCCATAAATCCCCTGAATCCATCATATATTCTCGGAGAAAAGCCTGCCTGCCCGATTATGGAGGAAGCGGGGTCATGGTTTGCGCCGACACTTTTTTTAACGATATGCCTGACGTAAAGATTGCCTGAAACCGCCGGCATAAAAAAAACAATTGAACCGGCTGAAAACAATCCTGTTACCGCAGGCAGCAAAGAAAGGGGCTCCCGTATGTATGATGAAATGATTAATAGTATGATCCCTGCTGATCCGGTGAGCCCGAGCAGCAAACCCGGGACCAGCCCGATGGCGTGAATGAGCAGTACATCACGAATGCGGAAGTGATCCGGCTTTTGAATCAGGATATGCGGTTTCATTTTTTCTCCGAAAGAACTGACACTTATTATACGAAATATCTGTCTGCTCTGTTTTCGGGTCCCTGATGTTATACCTTTAGATATGAAGAATCGAAACGGTCCTTCGTTTAAAAAATACGGAAGGTGGCTTGATGGTATTATCTCTTGCGAATAGTTTATAATTAACATGCCTTCAGTAAGTTCTGCATTATCATTAAATACATTAAAGAGAGGTGTTATGAAACGGGAAGATTTGAGGAATATTGCTATTATCGCCCATGTTGACCATGGCAAGACGACCCTTGTTGACGGCATGCTTCATCAGGCGGGCATATTCCGTGCCAATGAAAAGGTCCGGGAAAGGGTCATGGACAACATTGACCTTGAGAGGGAAAAGGGAATTACGATCATGGCCAAGAATACCGCCGTTGATTATAACGGCGTAAAGATAAATATTGTCGATACCCCGGGGCATGCCGATTTCGGCGGTGAAGTGGAAAGGACAATGAAAATGGTGGACGGCGTTCTGCTCCTGGTTGACGCCTCCGAGGGCCCGCTGCCCCAGACAAGGTTTGTCCTTAAAAAGGCCCTTGAGCTGAATCTGCCGCCGATCCTGGTTATAAACAAAATTGACAGGCCTGATGCCAGGATACAGGAAATCCTGAATGAAGTCTACGACCTGTTTATTGACCTCGATGCTACGGAAGAACAGCTGGAATTTCCCATAGTCTATACCAATGCCAAACAGGGAATTGCAAAAATGGATCTCGGTGACGAAACAGATGATTTAAGGCCGCTCTTTGAGTTGATACGCAAAACAGTTCCCGCGCCTGAAGGAGACGGCAGCGCTCCTCTCCAGTGTCTTGTAACAAACATAAACTACAACGAGTACATCGGCAGACTTGCCATCGGGAGAATGTTTTCAGGGACCATAAGAATCGGGGACAATGTCGCTGTAATAAACGGCAGCGGGAACGCGGTTAAGACAAAGATAACATCCATATTTACCTTTCAGGGTCTTGAACGCAAAGAGGCAGGGGAAGTGTCGGTTGGTGACATAGTTGCGCTTGCAGGGATTGAAGGGATTAATATCGGCGATACTATTACGGATATTGAAGACCCGAGACCCCTTCAACGGATCAAGGTTGACGAGCCGACCATTTCAATGGTCTTTTCAGTGAATAGCTCCCCCTTTGCAGGAAAGGAAGGGAAATATGTTACGTCCAGGAACCTGAGAGAAAGACTTGAGAAGGAGTTGCTTTACAATGTTTCCATAAAGGTGGATTTCAGCAAAGTGGATTCACTTAAGGTTATGGGGAGGGGAGAGCTGCAGCTTGCGATCCTTATAGAAATGATGAGGCGGGAGGGCTATGAGCTTTCAGTATCGATGCCGGAGACAATAACAAAAGACATAAAAGGCGTATTGCATGAGCCTATGGAACTGCTTGTTATAGATGTGCCGGAAGAGTTTGTCGGTGTGGTGGCGCAGCTGGTCGGAATGAGAAAGGGAAAGATGCAGAAGATGCACAACAACGGAAACGGCAGGGTGAGGCTTGAATTCAGAATCCCGTCGAGAGGCCTGATAGGCTTCAGGTCCCATTTTCTCACTGATACCAGAGGCACGGGGCTTCTCAATCACCTGTTTGACGGGTATGAGCCGTGGCACGGCCACATGTCTAAGAGACAGACCGGCGTGCTTGTTGCCGACAGACAGGGCAAGTCGACCACATACGCGCTCTTTCACCTTCAACCGAGGGGAACTCTTTTTGTCAAGGAACACACTCCGGTTTACGAAGGGATGATCATCGGTGAAAATTCAAGGGATAGTGACATGGATGTAAATGTTACGAAGGAAAAGAAGCTCACAAACATGCGTGCGTCGGGTTCGGATGACGCGCTGCAGTTATTTCCTCCAAAACTGCTGACACTGGAACAGTCCATTGAGTTCATAAAAGAAGACGAATTTGTCGAGGTGACTCCGCAGTCTATCAGGTTGAGGAAAAAAATCCTCGAGGCCGGCAAGAGGCCTAAGAAAAGGACCTGATCCCGTAACTTGTAAGACATTGCGCTTTATGTATATATTAAGTGCTTATGGCTGAAAATGAAGTTCATGGAAACAAAATAAACATATTCATCCTTGCCGCGGGTCTGGGTGAGAGACTCAGGCCTGTTACAAACCATATCCCGAAACCACTTGTCCCTGTTCTGGGCAAACCCGCTTTACAGTATATCCTCGATAAAGTGGCGAAACTCCCGTATATAAAAATCGGAATAAACGTTTATTACAAAAAAGGTCTTATTGAAGGCTGGATCTCTCAATGTTCAATGAGTGACAGGATTACCCTTTTTCGTGAAGAGGATGTGCTGGGAACCGGAGGTGCGATCAAGAATGCCGGGGATTTTTTAAATAGCGGGACCTTTCTCGTGTACAACTCGGACATACTTTCCGATATTAACCTGGAAGAATTGATTGAAAACCATCGTTCATCAGGCAACCTTGCGACGCTTGCCGTACATGATCATCCTGAATATAACTGTCTTGTAATTGATGAAAAAGGTCTTCTTTCAGGCGTGGAAAAAGAACGTATCGAAGGGCAAAACCGGCTAAAGGCGTTTACCGGCATTGCGGTCTATGAACCGGAGTTTCTGCAGTTCCTGCCTCCGGGTAAGTCCAGTGTGGTTGATGCCTGGCTGAAGGCGGTTTCGTCAGGGCACAAAGTCGGGGTGTTCGATGTTGACGGATGTTACTGGAATGATATCGGTACACCCTCCGCATATGCAGGGGCCATATTCGATAAACTGAGGGCGGAGGGAGAAACCGTGTATGTTCACCCTGCTCTGAAAAAATGCATTGATGTTGATATACAGGGGCATGTTGTGATTGAAGAAGGGTGTGAGTTGCCTACGCCCGTTTCGCTCATGAATTGTATACTGCTTCCGGGATGCGTTTTATCCACTCGCTCCCCCATTATCAAGGGGGAGGGGAGGGGGGATGATAATGCAACACCTCTTTTAAAAAACTGCATAATAGGCCCGGATTTTAAAATAGACCTGGATGAAAAGGATATACTGGATTTTGATAACGATGGGAGACAGTTGATCGGAACAGGGGGTTCGGACAGACGATATTACAGGATAAAGAAAGGGGAGGGTTCCGTTGTGCTTATGCAGTGCGGGAGCGATGACCCCGACTTTGAGCGACAGATTGAATATACAAGATTTTTCATGGACCGGGATGTCCCTGTTCCGGGGTTGATAAATGTGAAAACGGAAAAGAGGCAGGCAGTGTTTGAAGACGCCGGGGATGTGTCACTTTACAGCCATATGAAATGTCCCCGTGAGTCGGAAGAGATAGAAGAGGTTTATAAAAAGGTTGTTGATGTAATGATCGGATTTCATTCCGGAGCAACGGAACATGTATCGGATTGTCCTCTTTTACACGGGAGGATATTTGATTATGAATATTTCAGGTGGGAGACTGAATACTTTATTGAAAGGTTCGTTGAAGGCAGCAGGAATATGATATTGAGTAATAAACGCGAACTGGAAAAAGAACTTGATGCCCTTGCGTTAAAGGCCGGCTCTTTTCCA